>NZ_JAFCTE010000006.1:0-214144 GCF_049895865.1 Psychrobacter sp. TWR1-1-1
TTGTTCAAAATTGTTGCTCATAAATATCGCAACCGTCGTCAGCGCTATGATCTTAGAATGAAGCTATTCGCCGCTGTTGTGAATTTCGAGCTTGGTTTATGACTTTTGCAAGAGGTCTAATAATCAGAGTAGCAAAAAAGACGAGTGCAAGTGCTACATCCGCTGGCTGAGCGAGCTTGACATTGCTAATTGCATATTTGGTATGGGTATCAATTAGGCGTATTACTATTGTGCTTACCAATCCATTAATAGAATTAAACTCTAACGAAAACTCACTAGGCATGGCAAACTCTGCCAAAAAAGCGGTTATCGATGCTTTAGACATCGGCTTTCGTTATCCAGATGACCAGCGTGCAGCCTTAATTATTAAAGTTGCGAAAATTAATGACGTGACTGAAAATCAAATATCTCTAGGCAGCGGCTCCAGTGAGAATATCCGCACGGTCGTACAAATGCTGCAAAACAAAGCGTTAAGGGAAGGCAGGAATTTTCAAGTAATTGTGCCGCACCCAACCTTTGCTTATGCGGAACTATATGCAACCTCTATCAATGTGCCCGTGGTAAAAGTAGCACTGATGCCTGAAAGCTATTCTTTTGATTTACAAAATATGCAAAAAGTGGCTGATGATTTTGATGGTATAAGCTTATTTTATCTCTGCAATCCCAACAATCCTACAGCGACGATTACTGACACAGATGAGTTAAAAGCGTGGGTAGGAACGGCACCAGACCATCATTATTTCTTGCTAGATGAAGCCTACTCAGAATATGTCACTGACCCAAGTTTTGAGAGTGGGATTGCGTGGATAAGAGAGCAGCGCTCAGACAATATTATCGTGGTTCGGACTTTCTCTAAACTGTGTGCGCTAGCGGGTATGCGTGTCGGCTATGCAATTGCCAGTCCGCAAATGATCACTGAGCTAGAGGCGTTTATCTCAGTGGATAATACCAATCTGTCTGGTGCTGTCGCCGCGATAGCAACTTTGGATGATGAGGCGTTTTTGGCGTTGAGTTTGCATACTGCCAATCAATCGCGTCAGCTGGTTGAGCAGACGTTGGATGAGCTTGGACTACGCTACTTACCATCACAAGCCAGCTTTATATTTCACGAAATCAAAGGCGATGTACAAACCTATATCGATAGAATGTGCGACCATGGCATCGCTGTCGGTCGCGAGTTTGCGCCTATCACTGGCTTTAATCGCTTGACGCTTGGCAGACCTGATGAGATGGCAGTGTTTGTTGAGGTGTTGAAATCGTTTCGTGAGAAAGGCTGGGTGTGATTAAGCCAGATAGAGTAGTTTCATTATTAAAAAAGGGGACACGCCCTAGTGCACAGCTTCCCTTTTTTATTGCAATAGGATAAATAAGCCACAGCTAACATTCTATTTTTACCAACATCAAACGCAGTTTTACATATCCTGTCTTAAAAAATATCACGTCATCTTATAGTATTGATTCATAAAGCACGAACGAGCAGGCAGCAGATTACATGTTGGACAGTGGCTGTAAAATCAGGCGTGCTAACGTATATTATAATTTTAAGGTCAGGAATATATCCATGTTTGATATCAAATCATTTTTTAAGAGAGAAGTAGAAAAAAAACTCATCAATGTAGATGATTATATTTTTATGCCTGAGCGAGTAGAGATGGAGCTGGAGGGCGGAGTATTAAATTGTGTACTCAACAGTGATGGTCGAGTCGATATTTTTTATAGTAAGCAAGGCGTGACAGAGGTCGGCTCGGCATCACGTAAGCATCCCTTTACGGCATTCGAAACTGAACTATATCATGGCGTTTATGATGACGTTATTAATGATTTGATCAAAGAAGTAGATAAGATTATTGATAGCTCTTCTAAGTATTTTAGCCGCAGTAAAATACTGCCTTTTACAGCAGCTTTGTCACAGAATCCAGTTGACAAAAACAAGTTCTAAGCCAAGTTAATAAGATAAGTAGATGGTACGAAGACTTAGCAATAAAAAGGGTGCGTTATTTATAACGCACCCTTTTTAAGGTCTTATTTTATTGTCTTAAAACTTAAATGTTGTGCAACCATATCTACTACACATCAGTAGATATATCATATTTTATTTCATAAAACTGGTATAGCAATTTTGTAGAGATTTTGCGACGACTTTCGTGACCAGCTGTGTGCGATATTGTGAATCGATAGCAGCATTGCCCAATTCAACGAGTGTCACTTGCTGCGGCGCTTGCTCACTGACGCAGCCACAAACATTACTTTTTACAGCTTCTTGTTGTGTGTCGGTCATAGCCACGCTAGCCACACGCCAAGCAGTTTGCTTTTCAATCTGACTGCGGCATTGGTTATCAATCGCTGATTTAAAGACATTCATACCAATCTCATTGGCAGTACCGATAGCAGTACCTGCATTATTATTCATGCCATCAGTCGTTGTGCATCCAGATAGAGCGAGGGTAGCGAGCATAGCCGTTGATATTAAGATTTTTTTCATGGGTCTGATCCTTTAAGATTTTTATTGGTTTGAAGGTTTATGCTTAATAAAAACTGGCATTTGGTACGAGTTGATGTTTGCTAGTTGACATGTATTTTTTCCAAGCAGGTCGTATATTATCAGCAAAACTTATCAATAACACCACCAACTATTATTAGTATTGAATAAAGCTTTTTTTTATCAAAGCTTGACGTTATTAATCCAGCCACGCATAGGGGTGATAATATGCATAGGCTTTATAACCAATATAGCCGATAATCATCAATAAACCACCGACGATAAATAACCAAGTGGTGAGGTGTTCCCACGAACAATCATCAAGATGGTCATTAAACGCCGCCGAAATACTGGCGATGAAAAGAATGAGGCAACCTAGTAGCAGTATCAGTGTTGAGGTGAGCTCATAACTATCTACGCTAAAGTTTGGCATACCATAATCCAAGAATAAAATTCATCTTACTTTAACGATTTTAATCAATAAGGCAGGTGAATTGTTCATGAAGTATTGCTATATTTGGGTAGCGTATTTATTATTTTCTACTGTAAATACTATTTAGCTTAATAGCATTCTGCGCAAAGCAGCCGATTCAAACCCATATATACGTAACTCAGCACAAAAAAACCAGCTAAGGCAATGGCTCTTAGCTGGTTTTATTTTATAAAGTTGATGTCAGTTTTTTAACTGTTTTAGACATTTTTACCGTGTTGCTTTTGCTGAATATCTTTTGCGAGCTTGTAGCACTCATTGATGTGGTCATTGGCGATTTTTTTGAAAATCATATAGCCCATTGTAGCAGCAACCATTTGACCCCCTAATGGGATAAATTTCGTTACTTGTTTGGCAGCGATACGACCACCAAAGCCTTGTACGGTCTTTTTAACAATACCACGTGTCGCCATCAACCCTGCAAAATCGACAGTACGATCTTTTAATGCACCCCAATGAATGGCTCGTGATTCTAAATCAACTGCCGCCTTACGATCTTCAAGTAAGCCAAATCGCTCGCTAATGTCAGGTAATAGTTGAGTAAGCATACCTGCATCTACTGCGACATCAAAAAATGGTACAGGAACGATGGCAACACCAGCAGAATATTTGGCACGTTTTTTTACCAACTTTTGACATTCTTTTTTTACTTGTTCAAGATCCAAGCTAGGGTCAATGGTATTTGGTAGTTTTTCAGCCAGTGGTGTGGTTTTCATAAAGCATCCTTATAAATGGTTAAAATAAAAAATCTCAATACATAGCAATTATCTCAGTTGCTTACTATTTTATGGATTTCTGAGCGGCATACAATCATTGCTTTGTAGCAAAATGCAGAAAAATGCAGTCGCTCTGCACCGTTTTTGTAAATGAAATATTATGTATATTATATGCACAGAGTATGAATTATTTGCTCTATGCTAGTATTAAACTATGGTTTATCACAATGTACTGCAACAAAAAACGATAAACCAAGCCGCCAAAAATTGTCATTGTGACCCTCTGCTAAAGCCAGTAGAATATGCACATGCTAAATTTAACCCCCCGTTATACCAGCACTCGCATCGACGAGTTGCCCGCCGCGCTGCAACCACTTGCCGCCCAATCATTGACGCTTGCCCGCTTATACGCAGGTCGCGGCATTACTCGACCTGATGAGCTAGAGACGCAACTCTCTGCGCTATTGCCAGCCGAAATGCTACATGGTGTCACCGAAGCAGTGCGTCTATTAGACGTCGCCATCGATGACGGTCAGCGCATCCTTATCGTGGGTGATTTTGACTGTGATGGTGCGACCAGTACCGCATTAATGATGCGTGCGCTTACAAAAATGGGCGCAGTCGTTGACTTTTTAGTGCCCGACCGTTTTAAGTACGGCTATGGTTTGACACCAGAAATTGTTGAATTGGGTATTGAGAAGTATCATCCTGAGGTGATAGTGACCGTCGATAACGGTATCTCAAGCCATGAAGGCGTGGCACGTGCGCAAGCCGATGGTATCACTGTGATTATTACTGATCATCATTTGACGACTAAAGAAACACCGCCTGCGGAGGCTGTGGTTAATCCCAATCAGCTCGATTGCCACTTTAGCAGTAAAGCGCTCGTAGGGGTGGGTGTGGCATTTTATGTGCTTGGACGCTTAGCCAAGCTGCGCCGCGAAGCCGGTAAATCTACCGTGCAAGTGAGTCAATATTTGGATTTGGTGGCATTGGGGACGATTGCTGACGTTGGGGTGCTTGATAAAAACAATCGCATTTTAGTGCATCATGGACTGGCGGCTATCCGCCAAGGGCGCTGCTCGCTCGGTATCTTGGCACTCCTTGAACAAGCAGGGCGAGATTCTAAGCAGTTGCAGGCACAAGATTTTGGGTTTGTCTTAGGACCTCGTATCAATGCCGCTGGTCGTATGGACAATATGCGCATCGGTATTGAGTGTTTGTTGACGGATGACTGGAGTACGGCGCAGCGTTTGGCGCAAGAGCTTGAGCAGTTAAACCGGACGCGTCGGCAGGTAGAAGGCGAGATGCGCGCGCAAGCGGATAGCATCGTACAGACATTAGCCGCTGCGGATACAGACATGGACGATGAGGCTACGGCGAATAACCATGAAAGCGGGGATGTTATTATTCAAAATAGATCTGAGAAAAAGAGGAATAATAATCATAAACGCAGTATCGTTTTATATCAAGATGATTGGCATCAAGGCGTCATCGGCATCGTCGCTGGACGGTTAAAAGAAAGTCATTATTTGCCAAGTATCGTTTTTGCACCCGCGAATACAGAGCGTACCAGTGACGATGACCTTATCAAAGGCTCGGCGCGTTCTATCGCTGGCGTGCACATTCGTGATGCGATTGAGCAGGTTGCCGAGCGCCATCCTGATTTAATCAGTCATTTTGGTGGTCATGCGATGGCAGCAGGCTTAACGATCAAACGCCGTAACTTTGATGGGTTTGTTATGGCTTTTAATGACGTCATGGCACAGATGGATAATGAAGTGTTTGCTGAGCAAAAATTCACTGATGGCGCGTTGCAGGCGAGTGACTTTAGCTTGTGGTTCGCTGAACACTTAGCTGATGCCAATATTTGGGGTCATGGCTTTGCACCGCCAATATTTGATGGGGTCTTTGAAGTGTTAAGCTTTAGGATATTAAAAGACAAGCACCTTAAACTGTCGCTGCGTTACCCTGATGTGCAATATCCGATTGAAGCAATTTATTTTAACTTTGATAGCGAGATATGGGATTATCGTGCAGAAAAAGTGCATGTATTATTTCAGCTAGACATCAACGAGTGGAACGGCAAACAAAGTCTACAGTTGATGGTAAGGGATTTAGCAGTCATATAGGAATGATGGCATTATCTTATTATAAGATACTCAACCAGTAGCAAATATAGCGTCGACTTTGTTTAAGGTTGACGCTTTTTTAGTATTTCCATTCGATGGTTGGAAATTGCCAGTCATAACGAATGGCGAGCATGCGTAAGGTAAAAATCGTACCCATAGTAGCGATGTCAGCAATCCAAGCTGTCACACCCAGATTGTGTAGTGCAAAATAGAGGATGCCGCCAGCCAAAGCTGCCGAAATATAAATCTCTTGCTGCAACACCAGCGGAATCTCATTGCAGATCATATCGCGGATGATACCGCCGACAATAATGGTAATCACCCCAAGTAATAATGCCACGGGCACATTTGCACCCATACTATCGGCAACCTTGATACCGATTAAGGTAAAAACTGACAGTCCAATAGTATCTGAGAGTTTGAGGAACTTATTAACGCGTTTAGAGTTGGGATGAAAGAATATTTGCATCACTAATGAAGAGATGGTGATAACAGTCAGGTAGCTCATATCCACCATCCAAAATAGGGGATGGCGATCTAAAATGACATCACGCACAGTACCGCCACCGATAGCGGTGACAATAGACACCAGTAAACAACCAAAAACATCGAAATTTTTGTGTTTTGCCAGTATCGTGCCTGAAATACTACAAGCGATAATACCAATCATATCAAAAAGATAAATGAGAGAGCGTGGGTCAAACGTAGTGATTAGTGCTGAAGGATTCAATGCGATAGCCAGCATGAGCAAGTCTCACTAAGTTTGTATGATGATTGTCTGATTATTATAAGCCAATGCAGTAGAGCTTAGGGCGTGTCCTCATTTTAAAAATGGTGATAAAAATGAGATAAATTACCTTCAAACAAGGAAAGTAGCGCAAATAATATCGAGATATTAAGAAGCTATTTGACGATGTTTGGCAAAATTTAGCTATTTTTAGGCCATTTAGAAAGTAAACGATTGAATTGAGGACACGCCCTAGTGTTTAAACCATATATATCAGTCTTATTTCACCAAACGTATAGAAGGCAGGTGCCAATCAAAACGTAATGCTAGCATCCGTACAGCAAAGATAACGCCCAGCATAACAAACTCGTTCAACCCAGTATTTACACCCAAACGATCAAGCAGCAGATAAGTGATCGAACCTACAATACTAGCAGAGATATAAATCTCGCGTTGAAGTAACAGTGGTATCTCATTACAGATGATATCGCGTAGCAGACCACCAATAATAGCCGTCCAAACCCCCATCATAATAGCGATAATAGCTGACATATCTTGTGTCAATGCTATCTTAAAACCAATCACGCTAAAAGCCGCCAACCCAATGGCATCGAACAGCTTCAATGCCTTATCAATCTTATGATACAGATGAAAGAATATTTGTAAAATAAGCGATGTGACTGTGATGACGATCACATAATTGAGGTCAGTCATCCAAAAGAGCGGATGACGGTCTAGCGCCATATCACGTAGTGTACCGCCGCCGATAGCATTGACCATCGCAACCAAGATACAGCCAGCAATATCAAAGCCTTTGTGCTGTGCCAGCAGTGTACCTGCGATCGCACAAGCAATCACACCAACCATATCTAATAAATATAATAAAATATCAGGAAAAATTAAATCATTAACCATGATTATATTACCAATATAATGGCCATCAAAATAGATTGGCTGGGCTGGGCTGGGCTGGGTTAGATTAGGTTAGTTTTGAAGTTGCTTATATCAATAATTTAAATAGAGTTAACCTAACTTTAGGTAGTAGTTTAGCCATCTTTTGCAAATAGAATAAGCCCAACGATAATCAGAGCAATACCTATTAAACCCATCGCTGATGGCAAAGTATTATTGAGCAATAGCATACCGCCAATTAAGGCAAATATCACTTCACTTGCCTGAGTGGCATCAACCCCAGCCACTTCGCTTGAAGTTTCCGCTTTTTCACGGGCATATAAAAAGATACTGGTTGCCGCCACGCCTGCCAATAGAGCCACAAGTAAGGTATTGAATACCTGCTTAGTATCAGGCAAATCCGGATGAACGACAAGACCCAAAACCAACCAAAATGGCAGACTGCCCAAGGTCATTAACCATACTTTGTTAAAGGCATTTTGTAGGAGGGTGGTTTTGATAGCAGGTATACGTGCGATTAAAGTTTGCAGCAAAGAGCTCGGCAAGGTTTGAGTGGGGTGGTTAAGGTTTAAGGAATCGACCGCGTCCGCCGTATAACTCATATCGGCTGACAAAGCAGGTGCTTCTGTAATAAATGAGGTGGTTTTTTTACTAATCTCGTTGGCTTGGATATCACTTTTTTGAGTGCTAGTAGGCTCGGCACTACGCTTGCGAGCGTTGTAAGATACCTGCCAAACCAACTGGTTACCAATGGGATAGCTAAAGGCGGCTATTAGAGCAGGCACGGCACCATAAAGCAGCATATCTTTCATAGGCACTGCATTAGCATCTAGCAAAGAAGCGGCATGCAGTCCTTCACTGATATTGACCAGTAGCACACCAGCAAATACTAATAACGCATATGCAATGAATTTTTTATCAAAACGTTGTCCGAATGCTAGCAAAACGAGTAGGCTTGCAACCACTGTAAACATAAAGGTCGCGGCGACTACCCAGCCTGCGACATGATCAGCCGCGTAGCATATTCCTGTATAAAAAATTCCAAAACCAATACTGCCCGTAATACACCAAAAGCCCCAATGTTGACGGAATATAGTCATCAGCTCTGTAATACGCCCAAAACCATGCTGCATAATTATAATAGCCGTGAGTATTAGCCACATAAATGCATAGCGAAGGCTAGCTGACCAAAACCAATGTCCACCAGCCGCACTCATAACTTCGTTTAACACAAACGTCGAGCTAAAAAATGCTCCCGATAATAAGCCCAATAAAATGAGTTTGACCATACCTATATTCCTATCCTTGGGTCGCTATTTATGTTGAATATCCATTTAGATGATTGGACTATTATTTGCCTTTAGCATCTGCCCAGATGATTTTATGCAGTTGCAATTGGAAGCGTACGGGCAGCGCGTCAGCCAACATCCATTCTGCAAGTTCGCGCGCCAACACAGGTACATCGGGGCTGACTTCGTCGTCGATATCCTCTGCGACATTAAACATCGGCGAAAACCAAACTGTACCCACCAATTCATTTAATTTATGCTCAGACAACTTGGCTTTCGCCCAGTCGTAATCTTCACGATTCATAATGACAAATTTAATTTGGTCATGCTGAGTGAGGTGGTCGAGATTTGACCATAGATTCTTATCGACTTCACCTGAGCTTGGCGTTTTGAGATCCATGACTTTACTGACCGCTTTTGGCACGTTTGCTACCGTGAGCGCGCCTGCGGTTTCAAGCGAGATTTCATAGCTATCGCTCAGTAAGCGCTTCATTAGTTCAATGGCGTTCGGCTGAGCTAAAGGCTCGCCGCCAGTCAGACAAATACGCTTGCAAGGATAGCTTTTGATGGTCTCTATAATGGTTTCTAGCGACTGCCGCTCGCCGCCAGTAAAGGCGTATTCAGTATCGCAATAGACACAGCGAAGTGGACAGCCGGTCAAGCGTACAAATATCGTTGGCAAGCCTGAGGTCAGCGCTTCACCTTGTAAAGAATAAAAGATTTCTGTCAAACGTAGACCCGCTTCAGGATCAGTGACAGGAATGGCGGCGGTGCGTAATAGTGATTCACTCATAATATGTCAAATACAGTTAAAGATTGCTAATGGGATGAGGCATTTATCAATGGTAATAAAAAGGCAAGTTCTGGTATGGGCGTTTTGCGTTTGGATAAAGCCAAACCAAAAAAAGGGATTATAACGCACCACCCTCTATTAAGCTGCAAAAAAGACGCTGAAGTTTTCTTCAGCGTCTTTAATAAGGAGGATCTGTCGCTGTCCGTACGGTTTGGGTACGAGACTATAAGTATTGGAAATACTAGGCTAAACGCAATAGCTCATTGACTGATGTTTTAGCGCGGGTTTGTGCATCGACTTTTTTGACGATGATAGCAGCATATAAGCTATGCGTACCATCTTCTGATGGCAAGCTACCCGGTACGACAACAGAGCCTGCTGGTACACGGCCACGATGAATCTCACCCGTTTCGCGATCATAAATGCGCGTTGATTGACCAATAAATACACCCATCGAGATAACAGCGCCTTCTTCGACGATTACGCCTTCAACGATTTCAGAACGTGCACCGATGAAGCAATTGTCTTCGATGATGGTCGGGTTGGCTTGCAATGGCTCTAATACGCCGCCGATACCAACGCCACCTGATAAATGCACATTTTTACCAATTTGGGCACATGAACCCACGGTCGCCCACGTATCTACCATCGCGCCTTGATCGACATACGCGCCGATGTTGACATACGATGGCATTAATACCGCACCTGCTGCGATGAACGAGCCTTTACGAGCAACAGCGGGTGGGACAACACGTACGCCTGATTCTTTGAACTGTGCTTCGGTCCAGTTGGCAAACTTAGTCGGCACTTTGTCATAGAATTGCACATGTTCGCCCGCTGCCTGAACATAGTTGTCGTTTAAGCGAAAAGAGAGCAAAACGGCTTTTTTTGCCCACTGGTTCACGACCCATTCGCCATCCTTTTTTTCTGCAACGCGCAATGTGCCGTTATCTAGTTGCTCAAGCACTTGATTAATAGCATCACGCACGTCCTGTGGCATCGTGCTTGGGCTGTATTCGTTGCGTTTTTCAAAGGCTTGTTCGATGGTTTGTTGTAATGACATAAAGGTTCCTAAAGTTAGTGGAAGGTAAAGCATATATTATCGTTAAATAACTCGCATGACTTGGCGTAAAAACTTGCTTGCCGTATTGTCGCTAATTTGGCGACTTTTAGCAAACGAGTTAACCGCCAAGATGAGCGCTGCGGTTAATTGTCTGAGCTATGGCTTTCTATCCATTCTAAGATATCTTCATAAACGGTTTGGTGGTCTTTTTCATGCAAAGGCTCATGACGCATGTTTGGGTAGAGTTGGATATCTACTTGACTGAAGTTTTGCTTGTTTAAGCGCGTGACAATTTTGCGGATGCCGTTGCCCATATCTCCGATAGGATCATCTTCGCCGCTGATAAATAGCATCGGGAAGTTTTTTGGAATAGTCATTGCCCAGCCTTTGTTCAAGCCAGTTTCCATCAGAAAGAATAATGTCATAAAGCCATTATTGGTGAAATCAAAGCCCGTTAAGGGATCTGCTTCATAGGCTTCAATGGCGGCAGGATTTTCAGTTAACCATGCAAATTCTGATGAAGAGATGCGATCTTCAAGCTTACTATTCAAGACTTTATTCATCACCTTGGCAAACATTGCATTTGGTTTTTTGGGTGCTACTTTTGCCAGTATTTTATTGACTGGGAGTAGTACTTTAGTCAAGGGGTTGGCATCTGCTGTACCCATCAAAATAGCACCTGTAAAATTGTGTGCATGGTGCTTTAGGACATTACGCACAATAAACGAGCCCATAGAGTGACCCATTACAAAGTGTGGCACGTCAGGATGGCGGTTTTTTAAGCTATCTGCCATGACAATGACGTCTTTTAACAGGGACTGTACTGGATGCTCTTCACCAAAAAAACCTAAATCTGCTGATGTTTTGACGGTCTTTCCATGTCCCAAATGGTCATAAGTTGCCACTGCGATACCATGATCCGCTAAAAACTGAGCGAAGTCTGCGTAACGTCCGCTATGCTCTGCCATACCGTGGACAATCAGTAACGTGGCTTTTACCGCTGTGTTTTCATGGCTTGGTTCAAAAAAATTATGATGCAAGTAATGAATATTATCGGAGGAGAGAATGTGGTCGTTACCTGTATCGGTGTTGGTACTCATATAGGGTTCCTTAAACAGTTTTAATGAATGTTTTTAATAAATAGCTTTAATGGTTCATCATCTTAATGAATAGCAGGCATGATGATTTGAAATCGCCTGCTAAAATTTGGCTTATTATACGGCGCTTACCATGAACTATTGTACTGGACGTTGGTAAATTGTTTGACCTTCTTTAATGGTTGTGATGACTTTGATGTCTTTGAGCTTGCTTGCCTCTATGGTTAATGGGTTGGCATCCAAGATAACCAAATCAGCCAGTTTTCCTGGCGTCAAGGTGCCTTTGCTGTCTTCTTCAAAATACTCATAAGCGGCATTGCTGGTAATGGCTTTTAACGCTTGATACGGCGTCGCTCGCTCATTTTTACCAATGATTTTACCTGAGCGCGAAGTGCGATTGACTGCTGACCAGACTGAAAATAATGGGTCAACAGGTGTCACTGTGTCATCAGAGTGATTGGTGTATCTAAGTCCCATTCTATCAGCAGTGGCAATCGGGCTTGAAAAGTCGGCACGTTTTTTACCTAAGTTTTTAACGTGTACATCTCCCCAAAAGTAAGTATGGTTGGTAAAGAAGGACGGCACCATATTGTATTTTTTGAATGCTGCTAGCTGATCAGGTCGGGCAAATTGAGCATGGATGGGCACAGTACGGCGATCTTTATCAGCTGCTTGACCAGTCTTTTTGACGGCATACTCGTGTGCCTTGATGAGCATATCGGTTGCGCCATCACCATTATTATGAATAAAGAGCTGATTGTCACGAGCATAGGCTTTGACAAACATCTCGTTCAGCTCATCTTGGCTGACACTTGGTAGACCACGGCAGTCCTTTTCACAATCTGGAACTGGTGTGAGATAAGGTTGGCTAAAATAGGCGGTCTTGCCTTGTGGCGAGCCATCTGCGACGATTTTGGTACCCTGTACTTTAAAACCATTTTGATAGGTTTTCCATACGAAGTTTTTATCAGCCAAATTCTCATCTAAGTCACTCACTCCTGCCAGTGCGACCAAGTCAATTTTAAGTTTACCTGCATCGGCTTGTTTTTGAAAAAACTGAATAGTGTTTCGAGCTGTCGAACCGTTATGCGCCGTCGTTATGCCATTCTTTGCATAATACTCTTGCGTCTGCTCAAAGAATTTGCCTTGATTCGGCGCTAACACTTCTAGCATATTGCGCACGAACGGATACATCGCCGTTTCTTGTACGAGACCGTTTGGTTCATTAGAGCCTTTAATTCGAGCAATATTACCGCCTGCTGGATTTTTACTGTTAGCAGTGATGTTCATCATGGCAAGCGCCTTGCTGTTTGCGACGCCCATGTGACCACTTGTGTGTTGTAAATACACTGGATTGTTTGGCAGTACTTTATCAATCTCGCTTTTGGTCGGATGACGCCCCTCGGCGAGCTGAGTTTCATCATAACCCCAACCAAAGATCCAGTCGCCATCAGCAATGTTATTGTCCACTTTATACTCTTTTAGCGTTTGCATCATTTTTGGAATACTATCGACTTGACCGATGGGCGGCGGGTTGAGATTGACCTGACCCATGGTGTTTGACACCATATCAAAATGACTGTGCGGATCGATAAAGCTGGGTAATAAGGTTTTATCTTGTAGATTAATCTGCGCGGCATTTTTATATTTCGATTGCGCCTCTTGTAAATTGCCCACATAGGCAATCTTGCCCGCTTGGGTGACTAAGGCTTCAGCCATTTGTGGCTGATCGCCCTCCATCGTGATGATGTTGCCATTGTAATAGACAGTTGCTGAGTTGCTCATATCCTTGGGCGCGGTCTGCATGGTAGTGCAACCTATGACACTCATTAATCCAATGCTCAGTACAGTTGGTTTTAGTAATGTGCTCATATTCATTACGTTATCCTTAAAGGTGATTTGATGCTTACATCCGTGTGTCATAAGCATTGGTACATGGTGGGTTTTCTATATTCTAAAAGTATTTATATTTTATCAGTGAATATTGTTTTAAAAGATAGGAATGTTGCAACCAATTTAGCGATAAAGCCTTGTGCGGTCAATGCTATTTAAGAGTTTTGCACTGACAACTGTGGCATTGCCAACTAGAGGAGAAGATCGATCTATAAATCTGCTGAATATAATATCTTAAAAGCCAAATTGACAAGTGCTGTATGACATCCTACGAGACGTCATGCTCATTTGGCATAAAAGGTGAAAATTACGATATTAGTTGTCAATATTGTTTCACAATCAGGTATGATTAATTAGATAAATCGTAAAGTGATAAGGCTAAAAACGAGATGATCGTTTTATTAAATAGTCATAAGAAGCAATTGCTTGCGTATGAATTTGTCTTTTTTAACCTTTTATTTTTGCGTTATTCTTCTTGCTTTAGAGGTGCTACTAACAGGATTTTATACCATTATGAAATCAACTATCGAATTACTCGAGCATACGGATTTCCCAGCGATCAAACGTCGTGAGTTAACCACGCTACAGGTCAATATGGGTTACTTATGCAATATGTCTTGTGTGCATTGTCATGTGGCTGCCAGTCCTTACCGCACAGAGATGATGTCGCGTGAGCTTGTTGAGTTGATTCTAGAAGTCTTGCAAGCACAAAATATCGAGACGCTTGATTTAACGGGCGGTGCGCCTGAGATGCACGAAGACTTTAAGTATTTGGTCACAGCCGCGCGCGCCTTGGGTGTAAAAGTAATTGATCGCTGTAATCTGACTATCCTGATGGAAGAAGGGTATGAGGACATGGCGCAGTTTTTGGCAGACAATGCGGTCGAAGTGGTGGCTTCAATGCCCTGTTATTCATTAGAAAATGTCGATAAGCAGCGCGGCAAGGGCGCATTTGATGACAGTATATTGGGACTGCATAAACTCAATGCGCTTGGCTACGGCAAGAAAGGGTCAGAACTCACGCTGAACCTTGTCTATAACCCGCAAGGTGCGACGCTGCCGCCCAATCAACAGCAGCTTGAAGCAGATTATAAGCGCGAGTTAAAAGCGCATTTTGATATCGAATTTCATCAGTTATTTGCCTTGACTAATATGCCGATTCAGCGTTTTGGTGCGGTGCTATTGGCTAAAAACCAATTTCATCCCTATATGGATTTGCTCAAAGCCAATTACGTGGCCGCCAATTTAACCGAAGTCATGTGCCGATCGACTATCAGCGTTAATTGGTTAGGAGAGTTGTTTGATTGTGACTTTAACCAGCAATTAGAGATTCCAGTGCCCAACAAGTCCCGTCGGCATCTAAGCGATTTGTTAACGCAAAATCCTGCTAGCGATGACATTGCCATTGCAGATCATTGCTATGGCTGTACGGCAGGGCAAGGAAGTAGCTGCGGTGGTGCGCTAGAAGAAGAGACAACAGATCAGACGATAGAAGAAATATCCTCGATTTAACCGGAGTCAATCATGTCAGTATTTAATAGTACAAGACTTAATAGTAAAAGCCTTTTTTTAAGTAGTGGTTTATTAATCAAAACGGCAGTGACCACTTCTATCCTGTTAGCCAGTATGGCAAGTTATGCGGATTTTAATCACAGCACTTGGGATAGTTTACTGAATAAAAACGTTACTATGACCAATGGTGGCAAAGCCTCAGTCGTTAATTATAACGGTATGAAAGCCGATAAGAGCAAGCTTGATAGCTACATGGCGGCGACTGGTAAAATCAGCCAGTCGGAATTTAACGCTTGGAGTAAAGATGAGCAATTGGCATTTTTGATCAACGTCTATAACGCTGGCACTGTAGAGCTAGTCTTGACTAAATATCCTAACATCAAGTCGATTAAAGATATTGGTGGAATATTTGGTTCGCCATGGAAACAAGATTTTATCACGCTATTAGGCAAGAAGCGCTCGCTTGATGATATCGAGCACAATCTAATCCGTGGCTCCAAACGCTACAACGAACCGCGTATTCACTTTGCGGTGAACTGTGCGAGCATCGGCTGTCCTGCGCTATTAAATGATGCTTTTACAGGGAGTAAATTAGATAAACAATTAGAGCAAGTGACGAGTAAATTCCTTGCGGATAGCAGTCGCAACCGTCTCAAAGGTAATACGTTAGAGATATCGCCAATTTTTAAATGGTATAAAGAAGACTTTGAAACCAACTGGCGCGGTACGAATAATATAGAAGGGTTTTTGGCTCGTTACAGCTCGTCTTTAGGGCTTAATAAGTCGCAAACCACTGATCTAAAAGCGGGTAAAACGAAGATTGGCTATACCAATTATAATTGGAACCTTAATAAGAAATAATGGTAATAAAAAATAAAAGCGAGCGCTGCTAATTGTGATGGCTAAGGTTTCGATAATTATTCCAGTACTCAATGAAGCAGATAATTTGCCTTTATTGTTTGATAATATCAATAGGTTAAATCCAAAACCGCAGCAAGTAATATTGGTTGATGGTGGCTCAAACGATGATTCTATTGCCATGATCCGAAGTTTTATTAATGAGTTAATGCCTGATAATGATCGTAAAATTGATTGGCAAATGACTGAGTCTAAAGCAGGACGCGCGCTGCAAATGAATACAGGTGCAGCGTTAGCAACTGGTGAGGTATTACTTTTTTTGCATGCCGATACGCAATTGCCACTGCACGCTATCGATAGCGTTTCTAAAGCGATGAAACGGGCAGAGTGGGGACGTTTTGATGTGCAAATAGCCAGTCGTCAACCGACACTGCGATTGGTCAGTCAAATGATTAATTGGCGCTCACGGTTGAGCGGAATCGCGACAGGCGACCAAGCTATTTTTATTAGCCAGTCTTTATTTAAGCAAATCGGTGGCTATCCTAACCAAGCGTTGATGGAAGATGTCGAGCTTTGTAAACAGTTAAAAGGTATTGCTAAACCTGCTTGTTTAAAAAGTAAAGTCATCACATCAGCAAGACGCTGGCAACAGCATGGCACTTGGCGGACGATTATTTTGATGTGGCATCTACGTTTTGATTACTGGCGCGGCGTATCAACTGATAATATCAAAGCGCGTTATTATAAATAAAAGAATAAGCTCTTACAAAGAATAAGCTCTTACCATGAATCAAAACCAACAAACTTGTATTATCCTTTTCGCCAAATTCCCCGCACAGGGTATGGCAAAAACGCGCTTGCAGCCGGCTCTTGGTATTGAAGGTGCGGCGCAAATGGCGCATAAACTACTATTGCATAGTATAGAACAAGCCCACTGGCTTCACGGTTGAGTTATGCGTCAGTCCTGCGCCAACAGATCCATGCTGGCAAGCGCTTGGTTTGCCTGACTCGCTGCAATGGTCAGCACAAGCAGATGGTGATTTGGGTTTGCGTATGTTAACCGCCAGTCAGCAAGCATTAACATGTTTCGAGCACGTTATCTTGATAGGTACGGACTGTCCGAGTCTTACAACCATTTGTATGCGACAGGCTGCCCAGCAGTTAGAAACACAAGATAGCGTCATGATTCCCGCTTTTGATGGTGGTTATGTGCTTTTTGGTTTTAAGCAAGTTGCTGCTGGTTTATTTAGTAATATCGAATGGAGTACGGCGAGCGTAGCAAAGGTTACTCAACAGCGCTTGGCAGAATTGAGCTGGTCTGTAGTGTTGTTAGCGCCTTTGCCTGATATCGATGAGCCTAAAGATTTACCGTATTTACCTGCAGGCTGGCTTGATGGTTATTGAGAATTGAGAACGCCTTATCATTTAGGGTTTTTAGGTATGAAAAAGTCATCGAGCTATTTTGTTGACCCTATTAGGTTGATTATAGTTCGATGGCTTTTTGGTAATCATAAACTGGTATGGCTAAGGCAATAATGCTGAAAGTCTGGTTTTAGTCTCTTCACTCATCGCCTCTACTGGCGTGACTAACGCTTGAGCTAAAGCTGTATGGGCAATTGATTTAGGTTGTTCAGCAGCTAACAAAGCAACCGCTTCTTTGATGACCTGCTGCGCATTACCCGCATTTTTCATTAGATTTCTTATGGCATAATCGGCGCTGACATCCTCTGCGGTAGGATGCCAACTATCAAAGTCTGTGACCAATGCTAGCGTTGCGTAAGCCATACTTGCTTCACGAGCAAGCTTAGCCTCTGGCATATTGGTCATACCGATGATGTCCGCTTGCATCTGCCGATACCAGTGTGACTCTGCACGAGTGGAAAACTGCGGCCCTTCGATACAGACATACGTGGCTTTTGCATGACATTGACCTTCGGCTATCTGCGCCTGAGTATAAGCACGCGTTAGAATATCCGCGACTTTAGGACATAAAGGATCAGCCATCGCGACGTGTGCCACTGCACCTTCCCCAAAGAAACTGCTGTTTCGATGCTTAGTCATGTCGATCATTTGATCGGGAATGACCATATCTAAAGGCTTAAGCGCTTCTCTTAGCGACCCCACTGCCGATACCGAAATGACGTAGCGTACGCCCAAAGTTTTTAGCGCATAAATATTAGCTCGATAAGGCACTTTGGAAGGGGTGAGTTTGTGACCTTGACCATGACGAGTTAGAAAGGCGACCGTCACGCCATTTAATTCACCTAAGACAATATCATCAGAGGGTTTGCCGTAAGGCGTCGATATGCTGACACTACGTTTATTGGTTAAATCTTGCATCTGATAAAGACCGCTACCGCCAATGATGGCGATATCAGCGGATACCGATACTGCCGCTGACTTTTCTACACTAGATATTGTCATAAAGGTTTTCCCTATTTTTAGAGTAACAGATAACGTTGCCAAGATATGTGGTGACGAATTTATAAATTTAGACGGGATCTACTTTAAGTCAGCTGCCTTACAAGACAACCACTTAGGGTTTATATATTAAATATAATTAAGCCTACAGTATGATAAAAATGCATTAAGAACGACCGTTTAGTCATTTTGTGTCAGTATTTTTTGGTCAAATAACAAATAGTCTTGTTTGTATTTAGATGATTATAAAGGTTTACAATAGACACAGACTTTGGTTAAATGAATTGTATTATGAAACATTGTTCCGCATAGCAAAACTTTATTTGGCTATTGATTCATTACAAGAACTGCTGCTCCTTTACTTAAATAGCTTCGCATACAAAGTGTGAGTGTAGAGGGAATCTGGATGGCAGTTTATTTATAGCAAGAATTGCTATATTATTACAGGTCTGTAACGCATCACTATTGACATATTGATGTCGTTAAGTGTATTAACTCGATTATTTCAAGGATGAATTCAATGCTCAACTCTCTAAAATCCCCGTTACTTTTATCAGCAATGTTAAGCGCTACTTTAGGTCTGACGGCATGCTCATCACCAAGTTCAGAAAGTACTGACAGTACGGCAACAGATAGCGCTGCTACTGACACTGCCGCCGACAAGCTTGACACCAAGTTTCTTACCATCGCTACTGGCGGAGCATCTGGCCCTTATAACATCATCGGCACTTCCTTATCAGAAGTCTATGTCAAAACCTTTGGGGTCAACTCAAAAACGCAAACCACTGGCGCATCAGTCGAAAACGTCAATCTATTGACCCAAGGCAAGGTCGATATGGTGTTGGCGCTTAGTGATGTCGTCACCGACGCGATCGAAGGCAAAAACAACTTTGATAAGCCGATAACCAACATCCAACAAATTGCGGTTTTGTACCCTAATGTGGTGCAAATTGTCACCACCAAAAAATCTGGCATCAAAAATATTGAAGACTTACGTGGTAAGCGCATCGCTGTGGGCGATCAAGGCTCTGGCACAGAAGTAAATGCTCGGACGCTATTAGAAGGGTTTGGTATCACGTATGATGATGTTACCGTTGATTATTTAGGCTTTGCGGAAGCAGCGGACGGTATGAAAGCGGGTAAAATTGAAGCGGCTTTCTTTAGTAGTGGCCTGCCAAACTCTTCATTGATGGAGCTAGAGCAGGGTCTAGACTTACAGTTAATCACCATCAATCAAGACAAGCTAAAAGAAATCATTGCGACTAAGCCTTACTTTAAGACCTTTGAGATTCCTGCTGGCACTTATGGCAATGACGCCGCGATTCCAACCGCAGCAATCATGAATGCTCTATTGGTTAGCTCTGAGCTGTCTGAAGCAGATGGTTACAAGCTGACCAAAGCGTTATTTGACAATTTAGACGGTCTAAAAACAGCGCACCAAGCGGCCAATGATATTGGCTTAGCAACCGCTCGTGAAGGTATGGTCGCACCTATCCATCCTGGCGCTAAAAAGTACTATGATGAGCAAGCAGCTAAATAAGCGATTAGGGTTATTAATTGGCGTGGCAGGCATTGCCGCGCTGGTTTTTTTTACGCTATGGCATCTCTTTGTTCGTCAGCCTGTGGTGGAAGTGCGTGTTGCAGGCGTTGACGGTGCTAACGATAAAGTGTGCTACTTTGTCGAGCCAAATTTTCAACTGCGCTGGATACACTCTGTAGAAAAACAATGGTGGGAAGAGCAATACCAACGTATAGACGGCAGCAGTACAGAAGACGCTGAATTGCTGCTGACCACCACTTATTTTGAAGCTTTTGGGGCGGGTACACCCTCAACTGAAGCGCTTGCTCCCATACAAAAACCTGGCTATCTGGGTTATCAAATCAATGAGAAATTGCCTAATCTCAATTGGGTGGTCTCACGGCTTACCAAAGGTGAGATTGACTATGGTAACTACCAGATGCTCATTCATCGCTGGGTGCCAGACTATTCTGAAGTAACGATCATGCCGAAAACGTATGGTTTCATTGATAGATTTAACAAGGATTTGTGTCATGAACTCCCAAGTGATGGATCACAATAATGTGACAACGATGTCAGATAACCATATCAATAACGACTTGCCTATACATTCCAACACGGATGCTGATACTCAGGTCGACGCTGAACTTGAGGCGCAAGCCCACAATAAAGCCATATTAGAGAAGTATGATAGAGAATCCATCACAAGGCACATCACGCAAGGACCAGTGAAGTATTTTATCGCTGGACTTTGCATTTTATATTCACTGTTTCATTTATATATCACCTTTAATCCCATGCCAGCGCTGCTACAGCGCTCTGTACACGTGGGCATTGGTTTTGCGCTGATTTTTTTGATTTTCCCCGCAAGTAAAAAAAGCAGCCGTCAGCGCGTGGCATGGTATGACTGGATTTGGTTTGCGCTGTCGTTATCGGGCATGGGCTATCTGATCTATGAATATCAAGATATTGTGACCTCACGTGGCGGTATGGCCAATCAAGTCGATGTGATATTTTCATTGATTACGGTTGTCTGCGTGTTAGAGGGCAGCCGCCGTATCACGGGTTGGATTTTGCCGATATTGGCAGGGATATTCTTGGCATATCCGTTTGTTAGTCACTTGGAATTTATGCCCGATAGATTACTGACGCGTCCTTATGACATGGGCGATATCTTTGGTCAATTATTCCTAAAAACCGAAGGCTTATACTCTGTTGCGATTGGCGCATCGGTCACGTTCATTTTCCTATTTATTCTCTTTGGCGCGTTCTTAGCACGCTCGGGAATGGGGCAGCTGTTCAATGATTTGGCACTGGCTATCGCGGGTCACAAAAAAGGCGGCCCTGCAAAAGTAGCGGTCATCTCTAGTGGCTTTATGGGCAGTATCAATGGCTCCGCGTTATCAAACGTGGTCAGTACGGGTGCATTTACGATTCCGCTAATGAAAAAAGTCGGTTACCACAAAGATTTTGCCGGTGCCGTTGAAGCGAGTGCCTCTGTTGGCGGGCAAATATTACCGCCAATTATGGGCGCGAGTGCCTTTATCATGGCGGAGACAACAGGCTTGCCGTATAGCACAATTGCGTTGGCGGCCTTATTGCCAGCGATATTGTATTATCTGGGCGTCATTGCGCAGGTGCATTTTCGCGCTGGTCGTCGTGATCTAAAAGGTATCGCTAAAGAAAGCTTACCAGCTGTCAAAGAAGTGTTAAAAGCCCGCGGTCATATGCTGCTACCGATCGTATTTTTGATTTTCTTATTAATCAGAAACGTGCCCGTCGGATATGCAGCGGCTTATACCATTGGTTTTACCGTCGTAGTTAGTATGCTGCGTAAAGAAACTAGAATGGGTTTCTCTGATATTTTGGGGGCATTAGAAGATGGCGCACGCCAGTCGCTCGCGGTAATGGCTGCCTGTGCAGTCGTCGGTATTATCATCGGAGTCGTGAGTCTAACCAGCTTTGGAACGGTGATGACCTCATCAATTGTCACACTTGGTGCAGGGTCGTTATTTTTCACGCTCATTTTGACCATGCTTGCCTCGATGGTATTGGGCATGGGACTACCGTCTATTCCTGCCTATATTATTACGGCAACGATGGCAGCACCAGCATTAGCCGGTTTTGATATTCCAATTTTGTCGGCGCATATGTTTGTTTTCTATTTTGGTATTTTTGCCAATATTACACCGCCTGTGTGTCTAGCCGCCTTTGCTGGTGCGGGTATATCTGGTGGCGATCCGATGAAGACAGGATTTTTATCGCTCAAACTGGCACTCGCCGGATTCATCGTGCCGTTTATGTTTATCTATAGTCCAGCGATGCTAATGATTGATCCTACTGGGCTTGCGGTAACTGCTAAGGACTTCCCGCTACCACCTATTATCGATATTATCACGGTAGTATTGACGTCAATTACAGGTGTTCTCGCACTTAGTGCAGCATTAGAGGGTTATTTTAAAAGCGATATGAGCCCAGTAACACGCGTTATTTTGGCAATCGGAGCTTTGCTGTTAATCTATCCTGGAATAACGACTGGTCTAGTGGGTGGCGTGATCGTTATTGCTATCGCCATCCTTAATACTAGAAACAGTGGCGAGCCAACGCCCACTTTAACCATTTAAGACGTTGCGGTTGTAGGTTTTAATAATTCATTAGATTCATAAAAAAGGGTGAATAACATAAACTGTTATTCACCCTTTTTACATGCTCAACCTAATTTTTAAGTATTAGCTCATTAAACCCCGACACTTAGCAGCCAAGTTTGCCTTCTGCTGCCAATGCTTTTTTGCTACGAATCGGTGCAGGGCAGTCTTCACCGTAATATTGACGATCGGCAAAGTAGCTTGAGCGTACCATTGGGCCTGCCCAAATGTTAAAGAAGCCAATTTTTTTACCATAATCCATATAACGCTGGAACTCGTCTGGATGGACGTAACGATCGACAGGCGCGTGGTTTTTACTGGGTTGCAGATACTGACCAACCGTAATCATATCCACGTTATGTGCTTTTAGGTCATCAAGCAATGCATAAATTTCTTCTTCAGTTTCACCAAGGCCAACCATAAAACCGCACTTGGTCGCGATATCAGGGCGACGCTCTTTATAGAGTTTGAGCAAATCTAACGAATGCTGATAGTCAGAACCTGGGCGGAAGGCTTTATATAAACGAGGCACGGTTTCGATGTTATGGTTAAAGACATCTGGCGGTGTTTCAGTTAACAAGTCTAGCGCGATATCCATACGACCACGGAAATCAGGCACCAATATTTCAATGAGGCAATTCGGGCTAAGTGCGCGAGATTCATTGAGCACTTCAACGAAATGCATCGCGCCGCCATCTTTTAGATCGTCACGATCCACAGAGGTGATTACCGCATACTTAAGCTGCAAACCTAAAATAGTCTCGGCAGTGTGACGCGGCTCATCTGCATCTAGCTCATTAGGACGACCATGACCGACGTCACAGAACGGACAGCGACGGGTACAGATATCACCCATAATCATAAAGGTCGCGGTGCCATCAGCGAAGCACTGCGGTAGGTTAGGGCAGGCCGCTTCCTCACAGACGGTATAGAGCTTTTGCTCACGCAAGGTGGCTTTGATACGAGCCACTTCAGCAGGCGAGGACATTTTAACCCGAATCCAATCTGGCTTTTTCTTGGCCTCGATGGTCGGAATCACTTTAATTGGGATACGGGCAACTTTATCATAGCCACGTAGTTTTTCGCCTTGAATGGCTTTTTTAGGTTTGACCTTGGCAGCAGGCACATGTGTTTGTACGGCAGTTGTCATAATAAAGTATCTCTTAACCCTTTATAGTATAAGGGTTTATGGAATTATTAGAATGTGTTGTGAGTGAGGACATTATAGCAGAAACTTAGGGGCTAATTTTCAATGAATAATGTTTAACTGATCATTTTGAGGTGGATCATTAAGGCTACTATGGTTTGTCTCGCAACCATAGTTTTAAATATCTATATCAATATTCAACTCATTCAGGGTTTCTATGGCAGCACGAAACGCTTCTTGGGTGGCAGGTGCCCCGCAATAAGGCAAGCTGTGCATTAATACTTCTCGAATCTCAGCGACACTTACGCCATTATTGATGGCACCTCGAATGTGCCCTTTTAGCTCAGTGGGGCTTTTTTGTGCAATTAAAAAAGCAATGGTGATTAATGAGCGGTATTTGCGTGGCAATACTGAGTCATCTTGCCATGTGCTGCCCCAAGCGTGTTCGATAATCCAGTCTTGTAATGGTTGGGTAAATCCAGTCGTGCTGTCAAGCGAGCGTTTGACATGTGCCTTACCCATTACTTCGGTGCGAACTTTTAGACCGTTTTGATAATTAGCGTTACTCTTTATATCGCTGTTTTCCATGTCGCTGTTTTCTCTACTTTTGTTTTCCATTGCACTACTATCCATATCATCATCCTTAATGTTTATTCATTTAATATATGGTTAATAAAAGCTGTTTTTTCAAGCGTTATTTTTCTAAGTGATATTTTCTCTAAGCTATCGTATCAAGATGATATTTTATCAAATAATATCCTACAAAGCGTCTAGCAGTCACAGCGTATTTATTTAATCATAAATCGAGCGGTGCTTGATTAAAATGACAAGCTGTATATCGATTGTGTAAGGCTGCTCAATCATATTGTTGATGGTACTATTTATATAATAAATGTTCAATATGAGCCCTTTATAACCGCTTTATGAGCCTTTTAAAGGCTGAGCCATTAACATTTAGGGCGTTTTAAGCTATGATTGCACCAATAATTATTCCATCTAGTATATAGACGCAGGCGGTCATGCTGACTACCCACGTAATGTACTAATACTCCCAACTGACGAGGACGACTATTGTGTTAGAAGCTTATCGTAAACATGTCGAAGAACGTGCTGAGCTAGGAACGGTTCCGCTACCATTGAATGAAAAACAAGTAGCAGAGTTGGTTGAATTACTAAAGAACCCACCAGCAGGCGAAGACGCATTCTTAATGAATCTGCTAGAAAACCGTATTCCTGCTGGCGTTGACCAAGCGGCTTATGTTAAAGCGGCATTTTTAGCAGCGATCCTTAAGGGTGAAACCTCTTCACCACTTATCAGCAAGCAAAAAGCCGTTCAAATACTAGGCACAATGCAAGGTGGCTATAACGTTCAGCCATTGGTTGCTGCACTGGATGACGCCGATGTTGCACAAGACGCTGCTGAAGCATTGAAAAAGACATTGCTGGTGTTTGACGCGTTCAATGACGTGACTGAAAAAGCAGAAGCGGGCAATACTATCGCTAAAGAAGTGGTTCAATCTTGGGCTGATGCTGAATGGTTCTTGAACCGTGCTGCTGTACCAGAAAAGACGACTTACACGACGTTTAAAGTGACTGGCGAAACCAACACCGATGACTTGTCGCCTGCGCAAGATGCGTGGAGCCGTCCTGATATCCCATTGCATTCATTAGCCATGCACAAAAACTCTCGCGACGGCATTACTGCTGACGAAGAGGGCGTTGTTGGTCCAATGAAGCAAATCGAAGCGCTAAAAGAAAAAGGCCATCCATTAGCTTATGTTGGTGACGTGGTAGGTACAGGCTCTAGCCGTAAATCTGCGACCAACTCTGTATTGTGGCTCATGGGCGATGATATCCCTAACGTGCCAAACAAACGTGGCGGCGGTCTCGTATTAGGTAACAATATCGCTCCTATCTTCTTTAATACTATGGAAGATTCTGGCGCATTACCAATCGAAAAAGTAGCGGTTGATAACCTAAACATGGGTGATGTGTTTGACATCTATCCGTATGAAGGCAAAATCACTAAGCATGATTCTGATGAAGTATTGTCTACGTTCAAGCTAAACTCACCAACGTTGCTAGACGAAGTTCGTGCTGGTGGTCGTATCCCACTGATCGTTGGTCGTGGTTTGACCAATCGTGCTCGCGCTTACATGGGTCTTGGACATTCAGATATCTTTGCTAAGCCAGAAGAGCCAGTTGATACGGGTAAAGGCTTTACCCTTGCACAGAAAATGGTTGGTAAAGCTTGTGGTCTAGAAGGCGTACGTCCGGGCATGTACTGTGAGCCTAAAATGACGACTGTAGGATCGCAGGATACGACTGGTCCGATGACTCGTGATGAGCTAAAAGATTTGGCTTGCCTAGGTTTCCAAGCAGACTTAGTAATGCAGTCATTCTGTCACACTGCCGCTTATCCAAAGCCAGTTGACGTTGAAACTCAGCACACACTACCTGACTTTATCATGAACCGTGGCGGCGTAAGCTTACGTCCAGGCGATGGTATCATTCATAGCTGGTTGAACCGTATGCTACTTCCAGATACCGTTGGTACTGGTGGTGACTCGCATACTCGTTTCCCAATGGGTATCTCATTCCCAGCAGGTTCTGGTCTAGTAGCATTCGCAGCAGCAACTGGTGTGATGCCACTTGATATGCCTGAATCTGTCCGTGTACGCTTCGTTGGCGAACGTCAGGCTGGTATCACGCTACGTGACCTAGTACATGCGATTCCTTATCAGGCGATCAAAGAAGGTCTATTGACCGTTGATAAGAAAGGCAAAATCAACGAGTTTAACGGTCGTATCTTAGAGATCGAAGGTCTAGAAGACTTGACCGCTGAGCAAGCATTTGAGCTATCTGATGCCTCAGCTGAGCGTAGTGCTGCTGGTTGTACCATCACTTTGTCTGAAGCGTCAGTGACTGAGTACTTAAACTCAAACATTACCCTTCTAAAATGGATGATCTCAGAAGGCTATGGCGATGCGCGTACTATCAGCCGTCGTATCGAGCAGATGCAAGAATGGCTAGCGAACCCAAGCCTATTGCGCGCTGATGCTGATGCTGAATACGCCATCGATATGACGATCGATATGAGCACCATCAAAGAGCCTATCCTTTGCTGCCCGAACGATCCAGACGATGCAAAAACGTTGGCTGATGTCGCCGGCGATACCATTGATGAAGTGTTCATTGGTTCATGTATGACTAACATCGGTCATTTCCGCGCTGCGGGTAAACTGCTACAAGACGTACCAGCAGGTAGTTTGAAAACTCGTCTATGGATTGCGCCGCCGACTAAGATGGATGCGCGTCAGTTGATGGAAGAAGGTTACTACAACATCTACGCTCAAGCCGGCGCTCGTACTGAGATGCCAGGTTGTTCACTATGTATGGGTAACCAAGCACGTATCGCACCGAAATCTACTGCGGTATCAACCTCAACTCGTAACTTTCCGAACCGTCTAGGTCAAGGCGCTAACGTATATCTAGCTTCTGCAGAGCTTGCAGCGGTCGCAGCGGTACTTGGTAAATTGCCAACCAACGAAGAATATCAGCAGTACGCTGGTATGCTTGATAGCATGGGCGAGGAAGTGTATCAGTACATGAACTTCGATCGTATGGATTCTTATACTGAAGAAGCCGACAAAATTAACGTTGCTCAATTGACCTAATCTTGGTTCAAATTTAAGTTAAACGTTTTTAAGTTTTAAAGAAAAACCCTGTATCGTCATGATGCGGGGTTTTTTGTTATGTTACAAGTTCAAAAATATCAATAAGTCTTTGCAAACTTTTATTGAGTAATTATAATGTAAGCTGCTCATTAATTCTTAATCAGCGACTTTCACCTTTAGAGACTAAAAATGACAAATCCGATAGAAAGTAGAAGTATGCTTGATAAAGCGACGCCGCCACCTTTGAATAACTCTGTAATGAATAATAATCATAGCGCTGAAGCAAACTATGGCATCATCGACTGGTTCAAAAAAGGCTTGAGAAATTATACCAATTTCTCCGGTCGCGCAAGGCGCAAAGAGTATTGGTATTTTTTTCTAGTACAGATGGGAGTGGTCATCATTGCTATGATACTAGATGCCATCATATTCAGCTCAGAGACAGGTTTATTTTATATAGTCGCAGCGCTGGGTTTATTTCTGCCTGGGCTTGCCGTGACTATCCGCCGCTTACATGACACGAGCCGCTCAGGATGGTGGTTTTTGATAGGCGTTGTCCCACTGATAGGCTCCATTATACTACTGGTATTTTTAGCAAGTGATACCAAGCCTGAAATCAATCAATGGGGCCCGCCAGCAAAATAATCCGTTTGAAAACAGGTGCCAATCGTTAATAGAATTGCTTATACCTGTTTACAAATGTGATAACTGATTTTTTAACCTATCTTCTGTATAATATAAGGGCAGGCGGAAACCGTGGCTCTGTAATGAATCTATCTTTTCTATCTCGGGACGGACCGATACTTTGATAGGCACTTTTTTATTTACGCTTAAGTGCTTTGGAGTTTTGGTTGATTACTTTATCCCCACTCAAACGTCGTATCGTCTATGTGACTATTTTCGAGCTTATCGCTATCATTTCTTCTACTTTTGTATTGATGAAGCTGAGCGGTAGCGACGCGGCAGAATCCTTACCAGTTGCTGTGATGGTGTCATTGGCAGCGGTGATTTGGAACTTCTTATACAATACAGCTTTTGAAGCGTGGGAACGTCGCAAGCAGGTGGCAAAGCGTACCTTACTCATTCGCAGTGCGCATGCTTTAGGATTTGAAGGCGGATTGGTATTGATTTGCTTACCACTTTATATGATTTGGTATGATGTTGGTTTAATCAAAGCCTTTATGATGGAAGCAGCGTTACTGCTATTTTTTTTGGTTTATACCTTTATCTTTACCTTGGGTTTTGACAAGATGTTTACCTTACCGCATCACTATAAGACAGCCTCTGATTCTTAAGAGTTAAAAGTGTCAGTTAAAGATATGTTTAATACGGAATTTTCTTGATATCGTATGACCTAAAAAAAAGGCTGCCATTAGGCAGCCTTTTTGATGATAGCGCAAAACAGAGTGTGATCAGGTTATTATTTACCTTGATAAACCGGCTTACGTTTTTCCATAAAGGCGGTAATACCTTCTTTAAAATCATCCGTTTTAGCAAGCATGGTCTGTTGATCCACTTCCATATCGAGCGCTTCATTGAGACCCATATAAGCGTGCGTATTAATCATATGCTTCATTGATGCCAATGCTTTTCCGGGCAGATTGCTCAGGCGCGTTGCCAATGCCAATACGCTAGCATCCAGCTCGTCGCTACTGACCACATCATTAACCAAGTTTAAGCGTGCCATATCTTCCGCTTTGAGTTTATCTCCAAGCATGACCATCTCAGTGGTTTTTGCCACACCGATCAATTGATTCAGTAAATAAATGCCGCCAGCATCTGGTATTAGACCGATATTGACAAAGGCTTGCACGAATTTGGCATTATCAGCGGCTATGCGAAAATCACAAGTCAGTGCCAAGTTCATGCCAGCACCTGCCACTGCGCCTTCTAATTTGGCGATAATAGGCTTATGAATATTACGCAACTTTAAGCTAATCTCAGCGACTTCGCCAACCATAAAGTTTAGCTTATTCGACAGTGCCTCGCTTTCCATGCCGTTTTCTAACATCTCACCGATATGCCCGCCACTTGAAAAGTTATTGCCTGCGCCTTGCAGGATGATGACTCTGACGTCTTTATCTTCATCTGCGTTCGTCAATGCATTCATCATGGCATCTTTGAGCACTGTGCTAAAGGCATTCAGTGTTTTGGGATCGTTCATCGTGATGGTTGCGATATGGTTTTCTACTTGATATTCGACGAGAGGGTGTGACATGGTTGATATCCTTAATTGAGTTTTCTATAAAACGTTTTTGGTAACACTAGCTATTGGCAGTAAATGTGACAAATAGTGCAATGCCAAATACTATAGCAGTTTGAGCTTATTATAAAAGCAGGATCTGTGCGCGCTTAAGACATGATTCAGGTATGGCGTTTTTTTCTGCTATCATATTGCTAAAGTTATTAAACCTACCATTCAAAAATAAGGCTACTATCTGTAGAAAGGTTGAATTATGCTAAGGCATGTCCTCAATTCAATCGAGCATTCTCTAAATGGGCTGAAAATGGCTAAATTTTGCCAAACTGTGTCAAATAGCTGATGAATATCTCGATATTATTTGTGCTATTTTCCTTGTTTGGCGGCAATTTATCTCATTTTTTTCACCATTTTTAAAATGAAGACACGCCCTAGAATGCAGGTTTTAAAAGACTGATTTTTTATTTATTAAACCAACAAGGAAGTGGTTATGCCAATTATTCATGTCAATAATGTTGAACTTTATTACGAAGACAGCGCGCCAAACGATAAGCAAAAACCCGTCATGGTATTTGCCCATGGCCTGCTGTGGAATACACACCTATTTGACAAGCAAGTTGAGTATTTTAAAGCCGGTTATCGCTGTATTACGTTTGATTTTCGGGGACAAGGGCAGTCTGAAATAACCAAGTCTGGCTATGATATGGAAACCTTAACCGAGGATACATTGGCATTATTAGAGGCACTAGATATTCATAAGTGCCATTTGTTAGGGTTGTCGATGGGCGGATTTGTCGCCCAGCGTGTCGCACTCAAACGCCCTGAGCTATTGCTGTCGCTTACCCTGTTAGAGACTTCTGCTGATCCTGAAGATCCCAAAAACGTGCCGCAGTATCGTAAGCTGGTCAAAGCCATTCGTTGGCTGGGTCTCAAACGCGTGAGTAACAAGGTCATGCCTATTATGTTTGGCAATACTTTTTTGACAGATAAGTTACGTAAGTCTGATCGTAAGCAGTGGTTAACGATGCTACAAGGCAATCGCAAAGGTGGAGTCATTAAGGCAACGATGGGCGTCATTGAGCGGTCAGGCACCTACGATCAGCTAGGGAGTATTACGGTGCCGACATTAATTGTGGTCGGTGATGAGGACACAGCAACCCCTTATTCAAAGGCTGAACGTATGCATTTCGCGATTGCAGGGTCTAAATTGGCAGTGATCAAGGGCGCTGGTCATACCGCCACCGTAGAAGAGCCTGAGCAGGTCAATCGAGTGATTAACACCTTTTTAGCGGACTGCGTCTAATTTTGAGTTGGTCTTGAAATAGCCTTAAATAAGGCATCGTTTTAATAGTAATAGAGTGATGGAACCTTTGTGCTAAAAAAGCCGCTATCTTGAATGTGATAACGGCTTTTTTATTGAGCGCATGTAAGAGAGTGCATTTAAAACATTAATTAAAGAGCGGTAATATTAAAATTTCTATTTATAACCGCGCCGTATAGTCATTATTACCGTCATCAAGGGTGCCACATGCCTCGGCACGATTGACGATTTCTGTTGCCCACGCGCGATGGGTAGCAGGCTCTAGCATAGTATTATTATATTTAAACACCGCTTTTGCCTCGCTATGCAAGATTGCTTGCGCCTCATCTAAAATGCTCAATGGTACACAATAGGCTTGTTGCACCAGCGCAATTTGGCTTGGATGAATGACCGTTTTGCCGACCAATCCTAAGCTAACATCGCGGGTTAGCTCTTGCATAAATAGCGTTGGCTGATCCAAATATTCAAAGACAGGCGCTGTCAAATAAAAGCCATGCGGCACAAAGCAGCCGAGCAGCTGATAGGCAAGGGTGCCGATAGGAGTATCATAAACGATGCTGTTTTTGGGACGGCGCAAACGCAATGCTGCAAATAAATCATTGCCACCGATACGCAAGGCAAAAACTGGCTGGCTAAAGGCTTCTTTAAAACCAATGGCCAATTCCTGATTATGATGCGGATTAAATAGCGCTGCGGTTTCAAGCGTCGGCATCAATAGTTGCTCAGTACTCAGATTTTGACAGGCCATACGCCAATTAGACAGACTATACATATCGACTTTTGGCATGACAAAGCCATCAATCAAATCGATATGGGCAAAACCTGATAGCTGCTCTAACATCGCTGGATGACGCGGACGTATAAATACCAGCGGGCGTGTTGGTTGCTCAATCTGAATGTCAGCATGTTTTGATGGGTCATTGATGCTATCGACATGTGTCGCCCATGTATGCAGCAACGTTTGCAAGCGCTCAAGTGCCAGCTCAACATCATTATGGCTGACCGCATCTTCTAGGCAGATGATAATACTATTAATCGTTGGTAATTTATCGCGCTTAATGACTTGCCAAATATCTTGGCGAGTTGCTGGCATGTATAGGCTAGCCCCCAACTGATACGGGTGATGCGCATGTGGTTTGAGCATCGCATGACGCTCAGTAATAAGGTGAGCGTAAGACTGGGTATTTTGATAAAGAGTAGACTCGTTGTTTTGCATATCTGACATAATTGGCATCATCAATAGTGATAAGTGAATGGGTATAAAACCTAAGAAGTATCATCAAGTGGCATGGCTCAGCAGCAATGACCGCAAACCCAAAAATACGTTTGGTAATGTCAAATTCGTTTAGCCGACAAGAAGGAGTAGTTTTACCTTTTTCTTTCGCTGCTTTGATTTTGAGATGGGTCTGGTTTATAAAAACCGCGAGTGTAGCAATGATTAATGGTCTTCGCTACGTTGCTTGATAAGCGTGATGGCTTGATAGGGATATATTTTATCACCTAATACACTAACAATGATATTTCGCTGGGCACATAAATGTCTTAGCAGTATGGTATCAGGATGATCAGCGCTGGCTAACAGTATGCGTTCAGGGTCACGGCGCAATATCGCCCGTGTTGCCTCTGCAATCGTTGGCTTAATGCGGTTACGATTGGTGATAGCGTAGTCTGCTGCCAGCTTGTCGATTAAAGCAGCTGTCTGATAGCGCGGCTGCTGAAACGTCGGCAAGCATTGCAAAGATGGGGCTAATGCACGGCGCGCTGCATCGATATGAGCGATGAAAGCTAAGCTATGGTCGACCTCAATTAAGTTATCATAAAACACGCTGCGGTGTAGCCCCAATGCTGGCTCGGTATATAAGCTTCGCGAAATCAGTCCTGATACCGTACTATTTAATAGCCCAGAAGGAATTAGCCAGTCATCGATGCTAGCTGTGAGCCAAGCAACACCAGCTGGATCAGCCAGCGTTAATAAGGGAATAACACCTACGCCTTGATGAAAGATATTGGCAAAGTTTGCATGGTTAGGATCGCTAAATTTTTCTAAACTATTAGCAAGCTCTTGATAAATCGCGCCTTTGCCCGTCCAGCCGTCAACAAATACGATAGGACTGTCTGGATGAGCATTCAATATCATTTGTAACGCAACTGGATCAAGTCCGCGGTCGCGAATGATGCTGATACCATAATGCACGCTCGGCAAAGCAGAGCTGCTATTAACGTCTGCTAATGCACGCTGCAACAAAACGCCAACTGGCAAACCTGCGCGCACCAAACTGACTAAGACTAGCGGGCGCTCATTACTAACGGTATGCTCATTTCGAGATTTTTGAAAAAGATGATGTAGCGTATAAGCCAAATTAGCAATATCAGCGGCAGTCCTCTCAGCTCCTTGCTCTAATGCTTGCGTATATAGCTGCTCATGCATAGCAGTAGGCGCTTGCTCCAAGGTCAACATATCAGAATAATGACGTTGCCCACTTTGGATGAGCGCTTCTTTTTGACTGACTGGCACATCGGCGACCGCGTTTTTAGCGACGATATCGAGCAGTACGGTCACATCACTGGCAAGATAGCTGCCTGAGCCATATGCTTCTAATTTTTGAATATTAGGGTTTGTTATATGATGGGTCATAAAATAATTTCTACTTCTATAAACGGCGGCGATTATTGTTTTTATTTAGGAGAGATTAAGTGTTTAGAATGATTGAGCGCTAAGTCGTTCATGTAACTGACCATGATTGGGCATACCATACCAGTCAAGCAGCTGTAAAAATGGTAAATCAGCCAGACTGTCACCAAAGCCAAAGCTTGGTCGTTGACTGTCTAAATGATTATCTAACAAGAACTGTACCGCATGGCGCTTATGAACTGGGTGCGGCAATATCGCTAGATTATTCGCATTCACGTGCACATAAAAATCCTGCTCAAAGTCTCGTATTAACGTTGGCAGTTTTGCAGAGAGATCTACTAATGCTTGATGGTCTTTTTGCGCATGTTTGATAGCCAGATAAATGGTTAATTCTCTATCATTAGCGCCATTGTTAAAGCTATCGATATGCGGTGTAAAGACCAGCTGGCTACTGTCATTTTTGCTGTGATTCGCGAATAGCTGGCTCAGCTGCTGTAATTTTTCTTGTAATGGCGCAAGCTTACTATACATATGCTGTTGCCACTGGGCTTGTAACGCACCGTCTTTGTCAAGAATAAGCGCGCCATGAGTCAAAACTTGCCAGCTATCAAAAGGCAGTTTAACACGCTGGATTTCACTACGGTCACGTGCCGTCACTACGATTAGATCAGTGCTAGCAAGTAGCCAGTTAAAAAACGCCGCTTGGCGCTGACTCATAAAACTTAATGGCTCGCCTTGTTTGTTAACGGTTGCGCAAACTAAGTTTTCAGCTTCAGTGGTGGGTAAGTCCCATGCGTCAATTTTACGCTGAGTTTGAAAAAGCGTATCGTCCAAATCCATTAGCGCGTAAGGCTTAACGATATCAGGATTGGCTTGAAAGAATGGGCTGGTCATAAAGGTGTCCGTAAGGGTTGAATGTGAAAAGCAGAGCGGGATTTAGAGGATAGTTGTAAGAAGACAGTTCTTATAAAATAATTTACAGCGTCGGACCCACCACTAATACATTCTCCAAACCTTGCCACATAGCATCGACGCTATCAGCGGACGTTTCCACACACAAGACAATCAAATCCCAATCGCTAGGTGTAACGTTATACGCAAAGTTGGTCATACCAAGCCCATAATTATCATTAAAACTTAGCATCGAGGTAATTGCGCCACCAAGCGCAATCGGTGAACGGGTTAACGCACTAAAATTAACCGTATTCTTACTATTCTCTATATGCGTATGTTGCGCAAGCCATTCTGCCAATAAGAACGGCAACCAAACAAACTCATTACTGCCCAATACTAGAATTCGCTGTGGTAATTGCTCTGTTTCAAACTGCGCTTGCTTGTTAAAAATGTTAAAGGCAGTTTGAAACTTCAAAAGATAATCATCAAAACCATCTGTACTATCTAGGGTCGGGAAACGCCCCCAATTGCCAGTATTACCTAGCGCTTGACTGCCTGCTTCAGTTGTATCAACCGACGGCATCGTTATCGGTTCAGGATTGGGCGCATCTGTCCAAGTCCATGCACCAGACAGTAGATGATGACGTTGAAAGTGGATATTGGGCAGGCGTTTTGCGATTTGGTCAGACACAGCTTCATTTGCATCGGCTGCATTCTGATTCTGGTTTAAAGACCAATCAACCAAAGTGGTAAGATGTACTTGCTCTAGTTGGTCAAGTCCTGCGTTACGAAGGGCAGTGACGACATTGACGCAAGTATTGCCCGTCGATGCTTCATCATCCACCATAATCAAGGTCTTGCTGGCTAGCAGCTGCGCTTGGGTCACTGTATCTGCACTTTGATAAATGAGATGCTGGCTGGCATGACTGTGGTCTTCGCTGAAAGTGGTTAATAAAGAGTCGCTGCTACTGTCATGAATGTCATCATGTTGCGCATGCCGCGTAGAGTTCAATAGTAAGGCATTGGGGTAACGCGTTTGCAGCGCTTGGTGCACACCGGCAGATAAGCCAACCGCCGTCTCTGCCATACCGATGACTAAAATCGGCTCAGGCAAATCGCTAGGAACCAAATTCGCCAAGTCAGTAAAAGCATGACGCATGATGCTAGGAGCCACTGGAATATGGCGACCTAATACTTTTGAGACAAACAAAAAGGCACGTTTTGGGTTAATGCGTTGTGCAAAGCCAAGTAAGTCTTCTAATTGATAATCGTCACTTGGTTCTGCCCCATTTCTCGTAGTGGCTGAATTGGTTTGATAGGTTAAATCAAGATTGCCGCGTGGTAGGGTAATGGTGCAGACATAGCTTTTTTTCATGGAAATACTGTTTGTAGTCATATAAAGGTTTCAACGTTATTGAGTGCTAAAATCGTAGTGTTTCTTTTGCAAGGTTTAGTTCTTGAGCTTTTTCTTGAAGTACCAGTTTTACAGATTCAGGTAAGTGAGTGTATTTGTCAGGATGAAAGTCTTTGATCTTTAACCTATAAGCTCTACGCATTTCGTCGATAGTAGCTCCTTCTAACAAACCAAGAACCTTTAATGCTTTTAGATTATCAGAAGCTTCTGTAGGTTTGTCTTGGTTTTCAAGGGTTTCAAAACCAGAGTAAACATCCTCTAATATTTCATTGCTAATGCCCATTAATTTGCTCAGATTTTTAATCTCTGCTAGACCTTTTTCTATATGCAACCATTTTCCTGACTCTAGGTTATTGATTATTATCCGAGCTGATGCATAGAAAACAGTATTCTTGTCATTAGTAGTATTTGCTCTATTATTGAAATCCTTAACACATTCTCTCAAATCTATTGAAGTACCTGATAAGATTTTCATTTGATTTTTTAAAAAATCTCGTTCTTCTGGATTGCTTTCTATGTGATTTGAAAAAACATTTTTGATAACTTTGATATTGTCTTTGGACCAAGATTTTGAATCATTAGAATCACCTTTTTTTATGGAGTAGTAAGCCAAAATTTTTATTGTAGGAATGAACCATTCCATAAGTAAAAAAGAGCTAGAGCTTATACGAATTTCCTCTTGAGATTTGAGTTTATCGAGAATAACGCCATCCTTTAAAAGCGTAATATTAAACTCTAAGGTGATATCTTTATTTCTAGGCAAAATTAAAGCATTGATAGGCACACTTATTGAGTAAGGACCATTATTATCGTTATTGCGAGCACCAGTTATAAAATTGCCTTCTTCATCATTAAAAATATCATAATAACTTTTTACATTTTGTCCCTGATAAGCAAGTTCAAGAATAACAACTTCTGTTCCATAAGGAATAGTATCCATACTTAAGTGTAGATACTTGCCCTCTAGCTTCGTAGTGTAGGAATAGTTTCTAGTGGCAGTATTATCTGAAACACTTTCATCATCATTTGACAAAGCACCTATTATGAAAAAAACAGCAACTAAAATTATTATATAAATCATATCTATTGGCTTACTTTAGTTATTAATTTTTATTGGAATTTTTTCTTACATTTGTACTAAGATTTTTGCTTTGTATATATAGTTTGAAATAAAAAAGGTGCAAGTATTATCACATGCTACTAGAATTGATGCTCTGTGCTTGCTGTACCTACGCAGATAGAAATTGCTAAAAACTCATTTGAGTAGCAGTGTATGCTTTTAAGAGTTGGGTAATTATAACTTTCTAATTATTTAAGTTAGATTTCATCAAGGTTAAAATCTTAAAAATAGGGTGTAGCTCAACACTTGTTATTTCTAAGCCGGGTTATTATGATAGCGCGTATCGAAATAATCAACTACTAAATAAATCAAGTGTTTAGATGTATTTATTTAAGGTTTGTCGACACTATAGTGAATCATTAACCCTGACAACCTACTAACCACAAAGCACCGCGACTTTGTTTGCTTAATTGCGGCGTGGTCAACGGCGTAGCTGTCGTGCGTGACATGCCAGATGAGTCAGATAAGTTGTCTAGACTGATTCCAGCGCTCGCGAGTAGGGCGGATAATAACTGAAATTTCACCGCATAGTTCATATTTTGTGCATGTTCATGGACGAGGCTGGATGTTACCATGCCGATAACTTCGCCAGTCGGCAGTAATAAAGGGCTGCCACTAGAGCCTGGCTGAATAGGCGCAGTAAATTGCAGATAGCGAATATCATCGCCAAACCCTGTCAGTCCTGAGATGCAGCCTTGCGTTACTTGTAATTGGCTACTCAATCCTGATAATGGAAATCCCAAGGTGGTGATGGTTTCACCTAAATTATCACTGCAACGCTGTGCTAAGGGTAAATAACTTGGCAGCGGCTCGCTTACTCTAATAATTGCTGAATCACTACCGATATCGCTGAGTACCACTTGCGCTTCACGATCGGGCTGCCCTTGCTGACGCACACCAATCATCGCCGCCGATTCAATGACATGATAACAAGTCAGTAAATGATAGGGATCGATAGCAAACGCTGTCCCTGTCCAAGTTTCACCAGACTGAACTTGTCTGGGCGGACGTGCGTCACTGTTAGGATAACCTTGCTGCTGTGCGCGCTGGGCATCTTGGATAAGGGCATGCGTATCTGGCGGACGCATATCAAGGCTCACTTGTACATGATGCTCAAGACTTGCCAGTCCTTGGGTGGAGCTTTCACCAAGGGCACGGCATTTAAATTTTCCATTGCGTCGGTATATCTCTAATATGATCGCCGCCTTGACATGGCGCTCGCTTGCGGTAAATTCATAACGAATATCGCCCTCATTGAGGGTTAAGTTTACCTGGCTCAATTCAACGGCAGGTAAGTTTAGGCTTGGCTCATGATAAACATAAGCAATCAGTTGTAAAAAACTTGCACCTTGTTTATCAAATAATGCAGGCAAATCCAATTGCCATGCATTTGGATCATCTTTGCTATTGAGCTGCGCCCATTCCTTCGGTTCATGAAGATAAGCAGGACTACAAGCGGCTTTTCGATGCTCATCCAAAGGCAGCCATAGTAGCCCAAGCTGCTCGCCAAACTTTGACTGATCTGTCGTTGCAAAGGCGACCGAACAATTCGCTGTCGCGATGACCGTATTTGCCCCTAACACTAACGTGGTTTGTGCTGTCATCGTTTGCCTCTTATTGAATATATTCGGTTGCCATGGATTTATTATTGTCGATTCATTGCCGTCAGCTTTTTATATTATTATTTTGACTTATTTAGTGATGTCTTCTTCAACCTTTACACCGACCATAATAGAGCGTACTTGGCAGGGGGTTATTTGTTGCGCGATATCAGCCAATATCGGTTTATCGGTTAAGCCTAGCCAATAAGCAAATCCAACTTGGGTTAAATCCACACCGCTATGGGTGGTGTAGTCGATGCCACCAGAAGGGCGGCTATTAATCTCAAGCACACGGTGCTGACCGTCATCATCAGCTTTGGTTTGGACACTGACGATGCCATCGCAGCCAAAGGCTTTTATGAGTGGAATGACGACATCCATGACCGCTTGCTCGTAGCCGATATGCTGGATTTTTCCTGTTTTATAGCGGGTGACAGCAGCCAATACTTCGCCATATTCACAGACGACATCGATAGAGTACTCTTGCCCTGACAAATAAGGCATTAGCAGCATGGGAATTGGGCGTTCCTGCACCATGACACTGTTTGCATAGGCATTAATAAATTGCGTGGTATTGATTTTTTTCTCTTCGGTAAAGTATAAATGCTCAAAGCTATCATATTGCTCATCTACTTCTTTGCCCATTTCTTTAACTTTGCCTAATCGCCAAAACCCTTGTGCAAAGATACCCGTGACCGGTTTGACACATAAGGGTTGATCACCATATATGTCAAGTAACGCCTCAAGCTCTGCGACGTTATCAAAGCGCCATGCCTCGGCAACGGGAATATCATGCTCATGACACTGTTGCATAAAGGCAAACTTATCATCTATCACTTCTAACGCTGCCACACTCGTTGCACCCGTCAATAAACGAATGCCAGCCGCGTTAAACGCCTCACGCTTGTCTTCGTAATCAATACCATTGCGTCCAGTGAGCAACACTTTTACATTGTTTTTCTGCGCTTGTTCTAACACAAACTGCCACCGCGGCATCAATGGCTCAACAGATTCCAGCACTACTTGCTCATCGTTATCTGCGGTGCTAGTAGAAGGCTCGCGGTAAACGCTGTCAGCAAATTCAAAAATCTCAGGTCTATTGTCGCGGTGTGAAGCGATAATGTTAAACGGAGTATCAGCGTGATTTTTTAGGGTTTGCAGGCTGGCTAACATATCACGCTGGCTTGACTGACCTTCAGCTAACCAAACGGCAGGTGACGCGGCAGTTGATGTTTTATGATCGTTATCGTTAGCAGGGGTTTTCATAATTCTCTCAGCATTATCGTAGGTTTTAGATATAATTGAATAATTCACTATCGTCATCGCAACACCATCAGGAATATAAGCGAGCCTCAAACAGCAATCAAAAAACAAGCCGTAATATTGCTAATAGTAGGGGCTATTATATACAAATGCTAAGCGTTATAAATGCTGCTGACAAAATAGCATGAAGGATTTGTAAAAATATTTTTTAGGGTCATTGGCATGTTATTGAACGGTCGTACGCTTTAAAAATCAGCGGCCATCCATGCTACTATATGACAATTATTAGCATAACAAACACACGCACATAATAAATAATTCAAAGGATGTATGATGAGCCAAATCCAACCTCAACAACTGATTGCTGGTGCCAATGCGCCACTGCCAACAGATCATATTAGCATTCGTATTTTAAGCCAAAGTGCGGTCGATTGCGCGGCATATCGCCTGACAACTGACGGTAAAGTACGTGGCGATGGCGACATGATATTTTATGGGCAGACACGTAGCGATGATGGCAGTGTGAGTTTCCGTGGTCATGATAGCGATGGATTTTTTGATATTAATTTACCTGCGCAGCCTGCAAATATCGAGAAGATAGCATTAGCATTTTCTAGTGCGCAGACGCTTGCGCAAGTTGGCGATGTCGATATTCAAGTATTGCAAGGCAGCCAAGTGCTGATGACTTGCCAACTAAGTGCTGCCGGACGTAATGAAAAAGCCATTATTTTAGCCGAATGTTATCGCCGCCAAGGTAGCTGGAAGTTCCGTTTTATCGCCCAAGGTTTTGAAGGTGGCTTAAAGCCTTTGTCTGAACATTTCGGTGTTGAAATTGCCGATGAAGCCCCAGCTCAAAGCCAGTCACAAAATCAAGCGCAAAGCCAATCTCAATCTATCAATACGCAAAGACCTATCAATACGCAAAAAGCGGGTAGTGCGCCTCAAACAACGCCGCCGCCAATTCCTACAGCTTCTCAAAATCCGTCAATTAACCTAAGTAAAATCACCTTAACCAAAAACCAATCTAGTATCAACCTAAAAAAACGCGATGATTTTGGTAAAATTTCTGTTAACTTAAACTGGAACCAAAATTCGACTTCCAATCAGCAAGCTCCTAAAAAAGGCTTGCTAGGAGATCTTTTCAAACAACATAAAGCGGGCGGTATTGACCTTGATGTTGGGGCGATGATTCATCTTAAAAATGGTGAAAAAACACTGATTCAAGCCTTGGGCAATCGCTTTGGTAACTTACAATCAGCGCCCTATGTATTGTTGCGTGCCGATGATAGAACTGGACAAGTCAGCGGCGGTGAGTGGCTCGATATCAATGGGCAACAGTGGTCGCAGATTGAAGAGGTCTTTATTTTTGCTTTTATTTATGAAGGCGCACCAAACTGGGCGCAAACCGATGGCGTCGTGACCATTCATGTACCAGAACAGCCGCCAATTGAAACGCGTTTAACGGAAGGTACAGGTAATCTACCAATGTGTGCGATTGCGCGTCTGGTCAATCAGCAAGGTAGTATCAACGTTGAACGTATTAACCAATATTTTAAAGGACATCAAGAGATGGATAAAGCCTTTAATTGGGGCTTTAGTTGGAAGCGTGGTAGTAAATAACAGCTTTAAAAATATTCTTTAGCACACGTAAAAAAACAGCCCGTCTAATTATAGATGGGCTGTTTTTTATCAATAACGTTGCTTCAAGAGCTCATTTTAACGGATGAACACTAATCCAACTAAAGCTTTGAATCCTTTACGCATGCGGCGTGATGGCAGGCATCAAATCATGAAAGGTGCGACCAGAAGCCGTTTCACCAATCGCATGCATTTTCCACTCATTATTATGACGATATACTTTTGCCATAATCATCGCGGTATGACCACCTTGCGCTGATAAATTGTAGCGCGCGACTTCCTGATTGTTATTGGCATTGACGATACGACAAAATGCATTTTCTACCGTTTCAAACGTTTGACCAGTGAAACTATTGACCGTAAATACTAGAGAGACGACATTGGCAGGGATTTTTGAAAGATCGACATTGATAACTTCGTCGTCACCATCGCCGTCGCCAGTGCGGTTATCACCAGTATGGACGATACTGCCATCTTTTGATTTCAGCTGACTGAACCAAATCGCATCGATGGCTTGTTTATTGGTATCAAACATGATGCACGAGGCATCTAAGTCAATCGAGTCGCCGCCGCTACCGCCACCAAATAATTTACCCAAGAACCCACCTTTTTTCTCTTGTGGTCCTTGCGCCACGTCCCAGCCTAGACCCAGTTTTACTTGGGTAAGCTCGCCGCCCGCTTCTTTGCTTAGGGAGATTTTCTGACCTTTTTGTAAGCTAACTGCCATTTGATTATCCTTATAATAGTTATTTGAAAATTATAGTTGGGTAAAAATCATAGTTGTTTTAAAAGCGCTATAAAATATTGCCAAGTAAGCCGCTATTGCCGCCTCGACCGCCGGAGCTAGTCCCTAAGACGCTTTGTAGCCAGCCTTGGTAACTATCACGATTACGAGAGCAGATAATGACTTTGCCTGAGCCTGAGAAGTTTAAAACCATACCTTCGCCACTGGTGACCGAATTGATAATATTGCCCATGAAGCCTTTTTTCTTACTGGTGGCGACTGAGAGTTTGTATTCCAAACGCGAGTCCCAACAGACCACATGACCGTTATCAATGATGACGTCTTTACCAGGTTCAACATCAATCTCAAATAGTGAGCCGAAACCTGATACCACTACCTGACCTTGACCTTGCGTCTGCATCACCATAAAGCCACCAGTATCACCGAAGACGGCGCCACCTAGATTACGTTGAATCTTAGCCTTCACATCGACACCCGTTTGCGCCGCGACAAATGCGCCGTCACTGAGCGTATATTGCTGTGCACCGCAATCAATGATTTGCATATCACCGTCGAGCGTTGGCGCAAGTAAACAATCGCCTTCACCATTGACTGCTTCGATTTGCTGTTGAAATAGTGACTCGTCGTTGGCAAAACGGCGCATAAGTGATTGCATCAGACCGCCTTGCAGCTTGCCTTTTAGCTCAAGGTTTGATTCCATCATCACCATTGCATTGGCTTCACAATAGATGGAGTCGCCTTTTTTGAGGTTGCAATGAAGAAATGGTTCAATGGTACCGATCAAGCTAAACGTGGCGGTCATAGGGTGCGAATCCTTATATCAGTATTCTATATGTTCGTAAGTTATGTCTGTAAGTCGGCTCAACCATAGATTTTCGCTAGCCTATTACTTTTAAAGCCATCAAATGCGATAGTAAGGCACACTTGATGGCTTTTCGGGCTTATATTATGAGCGCTAAATGTTAGTCAGCTCTTAAACATTAACGCCATAAGAAGCCGCTAATGGTCCAAGACCACCGCTGAAGCCTTGACCAACGGCACGGAATTTCCAGTCGCCACTATGGCGATATAATTCACCAAAAATCATCGCGGTTTCGGTGCTACCGTCTTCTGATAAGTCATAACGTGCGATTTCAGCATCGCCATTGTCGTTAATGACACGGATGTAAGCGTCACCCACTTGACCAAAGTTTTGATTGCGGCTTTGACCTTCATAAATAATCGCACAGATAGCGACTTTGCTTACGTCAGCTGGAATGCTAGCAAGATTGATTTTGATTTTTTCATCATCGCCGTCGCCTTCACCAGTACGGTTATCACCTGTGTGCTCAACCGCGCCATTGTCTGACTTTAAGTTGTTAAAAAAGATGAAATCTTGGTCATTACGTACTTTGCCTGCTTCATTGACCAAAAAGCCAATCGCATCTAAGTCAAACTCTTGACCGTCAGTAGCACGTGGATCCCAGCCAAGACCGACTGTAATATTGGTTAAACCCGGCGCTTCTTTTGATAAGTTTACGTTGCCGCCTTTTGTTAAGCTAATAGCCATATAAATATCCTTTTGATTAATAATTGAGTGGATTGAATGATAAAAAAAATAAACTAAAATAGTGCAGTGGTCGATATATAAATGCAAACAATGAATAAATTTACTCGTATGCCACGCCCTGCATATCATTACGATTTACTATACTAAGCGATTGCTTACTAAGCAAGGCGTATTTTGTGTGATTACGATATGATTACTAAGGGACATATCAATGCTGCAAGTCTGATACTTTTTAACCGTCCGAGCAACAGTCGTTAAGGTGTTGTTATCAAAAAGTAAATTAGATCGTCAGGCAGTGCAACATAAAAAAGCACTTATTCAACGGGTGTCAAATAAGTGCTTTAAAGCAAAAACGGGTCATACCAACTGCTTTGGTACAACCCGTCTATTTTTAAACTAACTTTATCTATCCACTTTATACTGTTTGATATTAAAAATTTTTGCTTGGGTTTTTAACATCGAACGAGCATCAAGTAATTGATTTAGTTTCTCGCTTACGATAATTGAGTGAAGCGACAAACGCCCAACCAATAAAGGTAATACCAATCAGACCAGTGATAAGCTCTGGCACATGGAATTTCACTGATAGCAACATGATGATAGCTAAAGCACCGATAGCATAATGCGCGCCATGCTCAAGATAGACATATTCATCAAGGGTGCCTTTGTCGACCAAGAAGATAGTCATCGAACGTACGAACATCGCACCAATAGCCAGACCTAGCATGATTACGATTACGTCATTAGTAATCGCAAATGCGCCAATCACGCCATCGAAACTGAATGAGGCATCAAGGACTTCTAGATATAAGAAACCGATAATACCACCTTTCATAATCGCGCTAGTTGCAGCACCAGTACTATTACCTTGAGCATCTAATTCTTCTTCAAGGTCACCCTCTAACATACCAGAGACCACTTGTACGCCAAGGTAAACTAAGATACCCCATACGCCAGCGATTAGAACCGCAGCTGATTGCTCAGGCTTGGCAAATGATACGGCAATCATCAAGACGATAAGCGCGACAAACACGCTCATGGCATCGACTTTGCCTAATTTTGCCAGACGGCTCTCAAGCCAATCGAACCAGTGTACTTCTTTTTCATCAAAGATGAAGTTTAAGAAGACGAGCAACAAGAAAATACCACCAAATGCTGAGATTTCGGCATGATGCGCCAATAGTCTGGCTGAGTATTCTTTAGGATCGTTCAATGCCAAATCTATAACTTGCATCATACCAAGATCAGCGGTAACCGCGACGATGACAATAGGGAATACCAAACGCATACCAAAGACGGCGATTAAAATACCTACCGTTAAAAATATCTTTTTCCAAAACTCGTCCCAGCCCTTAAGGACTGAGGCGTTGACCACCGCATTATCAAACGATAATGAAATCTCCATGACGGCCAAAATAGCGGTAATAGATAGGGTGGTTATCATACCGCCCATACCGCCATGTGAATATCCCCACCATGCCGCGACCGCTAGGGCGATGGCTGTGAAAATAAAGTCTAAATAAAAATGTCTCATGACACATCCTGTCTGGTTGCATAAAGCTAAGGTCGGCCTACTATAGGCGCAAACCACAAAAAAAGCGGTTATCGCTAACCACTTTTTTTGCATAATTCTAAACGAAACATAAAGCATTACTAGTCATTTAGCTATGAATAATTGTGACTATTTTGCAACCATATTTTACAGCCATTATCATTGCTAATGGTGAGTACAAATAGAGGGCTAATACTTGCTTTATATTTTGAGTTTAATGGTCATATAGTAGTCTAAGCATGAATAAGTTATCACATTAGATAACAACGCCATACTGTTGACACATGGCTTGCAAGCCGCCTGAATAGCCTTGACCAACGGCGCGGAATTTCCATTCACCGTTGTGACGATAGACTTCGCCGAATACCATTGCTGTTTCAACAGAGTAATCTTCTGCCAAATCAAAACGTACCACTTCAGTACCTGTCTCTTCATTCACGACACGAATAAAGGCATTGGCAACTTGACCAAAGTTTTGACTACGAGCCGCCGCATCATGAATAGTAACAGTGACGACAATTTTATCCACATCAGCTGGGACTTGGGTGAGGTTTACTTTGACGACTTCATCATCGCCATCACCTTCGCCAGTGCGGTTATCACCAGTATGCTCAACCGCGCCATTATCAGACTTAAGCTGGTTATAGAAAATGAAGTCATGGTCGCCGCGTACTTTACCTGCCGTATTCAGTAAAAACACACTGGCATCAAGATCAAACTCAGCACCAGAAGTTGCGCGTTCATCCCAACCTAGACCGATAAGTAACTTCGTTAAATTTGGGTCAGTCTTGGTGAGCGATAAGTTACCGCCTTTATTAAGTGATAATGCCATGGGGTTATCCTTGTTATTAGAGTGATTAAGGGTTTGATAGTTAAGTTATATAAATAAAAACAATCGCAATAGTGGGATTAAAGCGCTCGTAAATATACGCTTCACGGTTGCTTAGCTATTACTTAGCTAGTATTTAGTGACGCTCTATCATAGCAACAAAAAATGACCCAATCAAAGCTGATTGGGTCATTGTTATGTGTACGACCAGACTGACTATAAAAGATGGCGTCTAAATGCGGTGGTCAACCTTCATATCCATCCATAAACCTAAATTATCATCCCTGACGATGACGAATCTCAAAACTTTGATGAATGGGCTTTTTAATATCAAAATCAAAACCAATGGTTTTTTGCGTGATATCGACAATATCATAACGCTCGGTTAACTGCTCATCGAGCTCAAAGCGGGTAAAGTTATTTGAAAAATACAAAATCCCGTCAGAGGTCAAGCGATTCATCGCACGATTAATGAGGGCAGAGTGGTCGCGCTGCACATCAAAGGTACCTTGGAACTTTTTCGAATTCGAAAAAGTCGGTGGATCGATAAAGATGACATCAAATTGTTCAGTATTGTCTTTAATCCACTCAAAGATATCGGCTGCGACGAATTGATACTTATTGCGGCTAACGTCCAGACCATTCAATACAAAGTTTTGCTTGCCCCAGTCTAGATAGTTCTGTGACAAGTCAACGCTGGTGACTTTTTTCGCGCCAGCAAGCGCCGCATGCACACTTGCCGTACAGGTATAAGCAAATAAGTTCAGTACGGATTTATTACGACTGTTGTCTTTGATACGGGCACGCATATTACGGTGATCAATGAACAAACCCGTATCTAAATAGTCCGTAAAGTTGACGTAAAAATAAGCACCATCTTCACGTGCAACATGAAATTTACCACGCTTTTCTGTGGTGTTCTGTTTGCTATATTGGTCATTACCAGACTGGCGTGCACGGGTCTTGATAAATATTTGTTCACGGTTAATACCAAAAACTTCACGAATACCCATTAATGCCAAGTTGAAGCGTTTTTTAGCCGTCTCAGGTGGAATGGTTTTTGGTGGTGCATATTCTTGCACGTGTACATAGTCGCCATATAAGTCGACGGCGACTTTGAAGTCGGGCAAGTCAGCATTGTAAACGCGCAAATTACTAACCTTATCTTTTTTAGCCAACTTCTTCAGCTTGGACAGGTTTTTTTGCAAGCGGTTGATAAAGTCTTGTCCCTCTTCCACTTCAATCTCACGTTTTTCGAAGCGACTAACGAGATTGCCCGTTTGTCCCGCAATCAACGTGCCATAGCGGAAATAAACGGTGATAGCACCATTATGACAGCGTAAGGTTTTTGGTTCTTTGATAGGTAAGATATCAACTTGCTCAACATTAGATGCCAATATACCAAGCATCGGATCAATGCCGCTACCAGCAAAGCTGTCTTGCAAAATAAGCCCAATCGCTTGGTACAATGGCTTAATCATCTCTTCGTCACCCAAACGCTCACCATAAGGTGGATTGGTGATGATTAGAGGATTGCTCAATCGACCGTCATCGACCAATGGCTTCAAAATAGTGCTCAGCTGGTCAAGCGCACGCGTCTCAAGATCAAGTAATGGTAGTAAATCTTGCAAACCTGCGGCAATCAGGTTTTTTTCTGTCGCTAAAATCGCGCCGCTATCGGCATCAAAACCCAAAATCAGCGGTAATGTATCTGGTTGCTCATTAGCAATTGCTAAGGCTTCGCGAAAACGTGTCTGGGCATCATCGATCATCTGTTGCCATAAGGCATCGTCATGATGCTGCCATTGGTAAAAACCAAATTGATTGGCGGCTTTATCGATACCCACAGCATAATCGCAATGCATGAGTAGTGCTTCAATAATAAAGGTGCCAGACCCACACATTGGGTCAATTAGCGCATTATAAAAAGGTGCATTACCAGCTTCATTTTTCTTGTGCCAGCCTGCACTATATAGTAGAGCCGCTGCCAAGTTTTCTTTGAGTGGCGCTTCAGTCATTGCCACACGATACCCACGACGATGCAAACTGGTACCTGATAAATCTAAATACAGCTCAGCTTGCTTATCATTCACGGTTGCAAATATAGAAAAGTCTGGATTTTTACTATCGACGTTAGGACGGCTGTCGTAAACTTCATTGAACGTATCTGCAATCGCATCTTTGATACGTAGCATCGCAAACTGTTGACTGACGGCGACACGCTTGTCGACCGACAGACGAATGGCAAAAGTTTGCTCTAAACTAAACTGCTCAATCCAATTGACCGATTTTGCCAAGCCATAAAGTTGCTCAGCCACATCGTATTCAGCATTGATGTTTTTGCGTTTGATGAGCATTAGTACCCGCGAGGCGACACGTGACCACAAACAAATGCTATATAAGTCACGCAAAGTACCAGTAACTGCCAGACGGCCTGTACTTTTGATTTCGCTTGCAATACCAAAACTTGTCAGCTCAGTTTGGAGTGGTGCCTCAAGCCCATCGGCACAGGTGATAATAAGGTCAAGCGACAATTCTGGTGAAGCTGCTGTTAGAGGTGCGGGCGCGGTTGTTTCGATCATACGGATACCTGTGGGCTAAATTGATAAGTAATGCACATCATAAAATAAGATGTTTAACCGCCAATTTTACCATAATTCAGGGCAGGATGGTTTAAAGTGGTGGTGTTTATCAAAGAGAGATTCAGCAATGTCATCTTTCACAAAATCATGCTTATCATACTAAAGATGACAACCTTGAGACTAAAAATTGTGGGATAAATTGTCCAAGGGATAAATAATATAATGAGCTTATTTATCTGCTTTGCTCAGTGGTGGTGTTTCTGACACGACCTGCGTTGTAGTTGCAAAAGGTTTAGTGGCAATAGGATAATCCACATCCTTTGGCATAAGCAGACGCATATGAGGATAAGGAGTAGAAATATTAGCGGCATCAAAGGCACGCTTGATGTCTTCTTTTAGACCTTCTTTAATTTTGGGCATGCGCGCGACAGCAGCAGGCTTGACCCAAAAACGCACAATAAAAAACACTCCGTATTCACCAATTTCATCCACGGTGGCCGAGGTTTCAGGACGGCTGAGTACTACATCGGTATCAGTAAGCACCTGCAAAATTTCCTTGCGAGCAGTATCGACATCATCTTCAAAGGCGATACGCACACGAATATCGAAACGTATGAAGTTCTTGGAGGTTAAATTGGTCACCTCAGAGGAGGCAACGTTAGAGTTGGGAATAATGACGGTGATGTTGTCTCGCGTCAAAATATGGGTGGTGCGTAACGCAATGAGTACGACGCGACCCTCGTTGTCATTGATATGAATCCAGTCGCCAACCTGAAAAGATTGTTCGAGTAAAATGGTAATACCTGCAATGAAATTAGCAAGCGTTGATTGGGCAGCAAAACCGACTGCTAAGCCCACAATCCCTAAACCTGCGACCAATGAGACGATATCGAAACCAAATTGCGCCATGACGCTGGCAAGTCCGAGTACCAATAGCAGCACTGACAAGATGTTTTGAAGTAGCTGTTCTATAGAGGCATTGAGACCATAATGCTGTAAAACCTTATGGATAATCTGTCCAGATGACGCCCAAAGTACATAATAAATCCCCGCCCATGTACTGGCTTTTGCAGTGGCTTTGATAGTCTCTGGTTCAAAATAAATCTGGCTCATAATGGCAATCAGGCTGGCAACTATCCAGATATAACGCAAGACTGAACGGACAATCTTAGTACGGCGCTCATTCAGGCGGATTTTTGTCCTACTTTGCTTAAGGATATAAATGGCAAGCCAATAAAAAAATCCCAACACTGCCAGCAGTATTAGGATTTTGATGGCAGTACTAGCGAGCTCTACCGCTTGAGACGACCAATCAAGTGACTCTTCATCGACAGAGCCGCCAAGCGCAAGGTAGAGGCTAGTATGCAGGTCACGAACAATCTCTTTAAAAAAATCAGTAATACTAGCGATTGCCATTTTTTGGTCCATGCAGAGTTTTTAAAGTACCTCAAGTCGTTAGTGCTACCAAACACAACATGAGTGATGATTAATACGGCACATCCTTGTTTTGAAAGTGTAGCTGAGCTGATGCTTAAAAGCTATCTTCCTGTGTGTCTTGGTACTGATAAGGTATTGCCATTTTGTGTTGAACATTGCGTAACGCGGTACGTAAGCCCTCTAATATCGTAGGATGATAAAAAGGCGTATCGAGCATGGCCTTAACACTCAAATCATTGGTAATCGCTGCCGCTAAAATATGTCCAATATACTCGGCATCAGGACCCACCATACTAGCGCCTAAGATTCTATCAGTTTTTTTACAGCCATAGATATGTAGTAGACCACAGTTGACGCCCATCACGCGACTACGTCCTTGATTGTCGAAGCTGACGCTACCGATGACATATTCTAAGCTTGTATCCTGTTGAATGTCTGGTAGAGACATGCCGACGTTAACGATTTGTGGTGAGCAAAACACAATCGAGAAGGGCGTGGCGGGCGGGCGAATATGAGCGGCGTCTTCATTCTCGCAGACCATACTTCCAGCGCTATAGCCTTCATCGCTGGCCACATGCAATAGTGGAAGGTTGGCGTTGGCATCACCAACGATATAGATATCTAAATCACCAATCTGACCTGTTTTTTTATTCAAGTGCTTTGGACGATTTTTGTCGTCAAGTTCAACGTCTAAGTGTTCGACTCCCAGCGGTTTGATATTATTGCGGCGACCAGTGGCAACCAGTACATACTCACCTTGCCATTGTTGCGACTCTCCAGCACTGTCTTCATAATCAATGAACGCGGCTGAATGGTCATTATCCGTGGCTGTTTGCACGCCGACATCACTGATTTTGCTGCCCAAATGCATGGTCAATTCGCGGCTTAAGCAATCGATAGCTTTGTTATTGATATCATCGTCTTTGAGACCTGCAACACGTTTGACACGATTAAACAAAGTTACTTCTACGCCTAAGCGTTTAAAGGCTTGCGCTAGCTCTAATCCGATAGCACCTGTACCGACGACGGCCATTGTTTTTGGTAAATTTGTGAGCTCAAAGATCGTATCAGAGGTGAGCATGGTGTCACCAAGCTTATCTGCCCAGCCATCTGGGATAAATGGAGAGCTGCCCGTGGCGATAATGATTTTGTCAGCGGCAATCAGCTCATCATTGACTTCAATGAATCCTCGGTTATTGATATGAGCGCGTCCTGAGATTTTTTTGTGATCAGGCCAGCTATCTACTTGAGCTTTGATGTAGCTAGCAAAATGAGCACGCTCGTCCCGAACGCGTTGCATGACTTGCTTGCCATCTATCTGGACAGTGGCATGGACGCCAAATTCAGCAGAGTGATTGGCTTCATACGCGCGATCAGCGGCGGCAATCAATAGTTTGCTTGGCATACAGCCGACCGCAATACAAGTGGTCGTCCAGAATCCGTCGTTAATAATAACAACATCATCATGGGTTTTACTGGCTTGACGAAAAGCATTTTGCCCAGCAGTACCTGCACCGATAACGGCAACAGATACTTGGCGAGTAGCTTTGGATGCTGTGTTATCCGCTGCAGTATCGGATTGTTTATTCATATGATTCTCAAGTTATAAGATGTTTGTTATTCAGGGCTGTTTTTTAGATGATTTTTTTAAGAGATTCCTCTGATAAGAGATTGCTCTAAAAAATTATTAAAAAACGACTTTCAGCCTCTGATATCCAGCGTTTATCGTAATGATTATTAGCGTCTATTTTAAAATGCTTTTTTATGATTCTTGGCTTTATTGGTTAAGGCGCTAAGGTTTCAAGCAAACGTTCAGTGTAGCCTTTGGCACGTAAATTTCGCTGAGCATGAGTCAGCTCGCTATCTTTGTTAAAGACAAAGGCTGAACGTACAAGACCTAAGCTGATTTTTCCATACATATTTTTTTCTTTAATAACATCAAAGTATTGGCATAATTTTTCGTCAGTATCGCTGATAAGGGCAATGTTTAAATCATATTTGGTGATGAATTTCTCATGAGATTCAACACTATCACGTGAGACGCCGATAATGTCATAGCCTAAATCATCAAACTCATGGAGATGAGCAGTAAATTCGGTTGCTTGAGTGGTACAGCCTGGCGTACTGTCTTTTGGATAAAAGTACAGAATAAGCCCTTTATCAGTATTGGCAATCATCTCTTGGAGATTGATTTCATCATGGATAAAGTTGCCGGCAAGCTTTCGTACTATCGTCACTGGAAAGTCAGGTAAGGTTAGGTTTTCTGTGGTTGGTTTTGCCATTATAAAATCCTTATTCATTTTTGTTTATATCAGTACTTATGTCAGTGCTTATGTCGATTGGTAATCTATGCTGTGTGCTTATTATAAGCAGATTAGCAGCGATTCATAATCAGTTTTACACTTTGCGCCTGTATTGACAACAAAAAAGACTGGCAATAGCCAGTATCTTTCACTTCTATTTATTCTGAGCTATGCTGAAGAAACCGTACACCTAAACTTGGTAAACTAACGACTCGATGAGGAGTTTACCATGACTAAGAAAATCAGAACTTACAGCACAGAATTCAAAGCTGAAGCCGTCAAGAAGATAGCGGACAACGATGGGAATATTTCAGCGACTGCAAAGCAGCTTGGTATCGCCATGCAGACTTTATCTAACTGGCATAACAAAGCCACTCAAGGCAAGCTTGAAGGGACTGAGCAGTACGATACACAGCTTATGGCCGTGATGGAAGAGAACAAGCGCCTCAAACGACAGCTTAAAGTGGCTGAAGAGGAACGAGAGATACTAAATGAGGAAGGATAAAGCGAAGCACTGTTTCGCCCCGATGCAAGATGAGAGCTATGCTCGAATGAGGCGACGGCGTACTTCGCCAAGCACAGCTAGTAAGGTATGCCTTTATAAAAACTAATAGACAGGTTTTTAGTATCGTCTCTATGTGCCGTGTACTAAGTATTAAGCCGTCAAGCTACTACGACTGGATCAATCGTGATATCAGCGACCAACAGATACATAATAACCATTGCGAGCTACTAGTTAGAGCCGCTCATAGTGAAAGTAAAGAACGTTAAGGGGAGTTTATGGAACAGTACGCGCAAAGGAGTATATGTCTCGAATGAAAGATAGTTTTCTCATAATAACGATGCAAGCAATGAGGAGGCAGGAAGAAGCAAACTTGCCTAATGATTTAGATATCGTGTATTGTAGATTTATTTGAATGAAGCTGAGAGTAAACAATACAATGAAAGCATTAAACCACTTATTCACATTCATATCAGGCATTATAGTTTTAACAGTTTGTTCTTTGGGAATAGCAAGTGCCAATAATGAATATGCCATGGTTGCAGCCGAACCATCTAGTGCAGAAGCATACGCAAAAGCACAAGCAGCAGGAAAAGTAGCTAGGGCAGAAGCATACGCGAAAGCAGACGCAGCCATTGCAAAAGCAAACGCAGCCATTGCAAAAGCAGAAATAGCTAGGACAGAAGAAAAAGCAGCTAGGGTAAAAGTAGAAGCAGCTAGGGCAGAAGCGGACGCAAAAGCACACGCAGCTTGGGCACAGTCCAGTGCAGAAGCAAAAGCAGATAGGGAGGTATCATTCAAGAGGATTGAGCTGAAGGAATTAAGAACACATTGAGCGACAGCTTATGCAGCGGTGCTAGCGACCTGATGCAAGTATGCAAGCAATAAGAAAGCGTTTGAAGTGGCATGAAAACCCTTATCGAAAACCTAAAGGCATGCACTATGAAACCTACAAGCGGCTATTCACTGAATATCACGATATAGAAGATTATTATATGAGCTGCTTAACTAAGTTTGATGGGGTTACTAGTGTTAAGAGAATGAAATAAGGGGAGTTTTTCGGAGTGCTATAAAAGGAGAGAAAGCTACAGGTAACTATAAAAATGGCTACCAATAGATATAGTATTTAATATATATGCAATAAAAACAATGGTTTAGGTATATACAAAAGACTGGCAATAGCCAGTCTTTTGTATATCGAACGAGATGTGTATTACGCTGGTTTTTGTGGCTGTTTTAAATCTAAGCCAACGGTGCATTGCTGCAAATCTTTTTGCATTTTTTTGACGTAAGGCAGTCCAGACGGATCTTTTTTGTCTTGGGCATAGCTCTCAATTTCCCACATCTGACCGATGGTCATGTTGCTACGCACACCAATAGTGCAATTGCATAGTTTGGTCGCATCGCCTTTGTCAGCGACTTTATATTTGACCGCACCATTAACGCAGGTATTGATGTTATTTTGCTTAATATCGGCAGCGTTTGCTTGTGGCATCACAAAAATGGCAGCTAAAGCTAGGGGTAATAATGGCAACAACTTCATAAATATCCTCTTACGGGTAACATCAATTTTCTAAATTTTGTACTCAAAGTCAAGCAAAAGTACTCATAGTTCGTTGATTAATGTGGTTACTTATATCTTGTGATAAATGCAATCGCTCATACCATAACAAGTATGTGAGTTAAAATACAACGGCGGCGTGCTGTGTTAATGCAAGCGAATGTTTCGCTAATGTTGATTGCTATCACGCTTTCATGCAAGTGCAATCCCATCATTCATTAAGATTGATAATGGGTTGGGTCAGTGATGCCTGCCTGAGCAAAGCCTTGACGGCGTAGGGCACAGCTGTCACATACACCGCAAGCAAGACCTTGTGCATCGGCTTGGTAGCAAGATATGGTTTGCCCATAATCGACGCCCAATGACAATCCAAGCTCAATAGTTTTTGCTTTTGACAGTTGCTGTAAGGGCGTTTGAATGGATAAGTGATGACCGGTAACGCCCGCTTTGGTGGCAAGATTGGCCATATGCTCGAAGGCGGCAATATACTCTGGACGACAGTCAGGGTAGCCTGAGTAATCGACTGAGCTGACGCCAATGACGATATGATTGGCATCGGTCACTTCAGCAACGGCTAGCGCATAAGACAAAAATATCGTATTACGCGCAGGCACATAGGTGTTAGGAATAGCGTCGTTATCGATCTCATCACGCTTTTTATTAGGGAATTTATCCGTATCGCCATCGGGAACAATCATACTGTGATCTGTCAGCGAAGAGCCACCAAGCTGAGCGATATCAATATCAATGATTCTATGATTGACCTCGGCAGTCTCAGCGATGGCTTTTGCCGCGACCAGCTCACTATTGTGGCGTTGACCATAATTAAAACTGACCGCAGTCACCGACGCATAACGTGCCTTGGCCCAATACAAACAAGTCACCGAATCAAGCCCGCCTGACAGTAGCACAACGGCATTTTGGCTTTTATGCAGAGCATTTAAGTCAGTATCGAAGGCTTGATTATTAGAGGCGCTTTGCGAAGTAACATTAGTCATAGTGGTATCTATTATTGGTTTGCGAAAAATGCCTATTTTAGCAAAAATACGCGCATTACAGAACCACGGAGCCATTATAAATACGATATGAAACCTTAATCAGCTCAAAAGAGAAATTTATTCATAAAAGTGTGGAGCTATCAGCAGTGCTATGGTCGAATGTTCATCATGCCCTAAGCTAAGCCATAAAAAAGACTGAATATTTAATCTGATAGTTTAATCTCATCTTTTCAATCTGTTAGCAAATTTTGTTATAATCGCTGCTTTTAGAGCCACTGTGCTATTACTTCCTTGCTAAAGGCTTTATCCTTCCATTTTTTAGCAAAATTCCCTTGTAAAGATATTGAGTAACTTATGACCGCAGCAACCTTGTTTACGCCACAAATTACGCCTGAAATCGATGATATGTCAGCTGATACAGGTTTGGATAATCATGCTTGGGACACTGATGGTGATAGCATGGAATATGAGGATGTTGCTGACGATCATACAAATGAAAACAGTATCGCCGCTGCACCGTCAACGTCTACTGAATCAGCAGAGTTCCGTAAACTACAAAAGAAGCTGCGTAGACAAGTCTCTTGGGCGATTCGTGATTTTAATATGATCGAAGACGGCGATTTGGTCATGGTCTGTGTTTCAGGTGGTAAAGACAGCTATACCTTGCTGGATATTTTACTATTACTCAAGCGTATCGCCCCGATTAACTTTGATATCGTCGCGGTCAATCTCGATCAAAAGCAGCCCGGTTACCCTGAGGATATTTTGCCAGCGTATTTGAACGAGCAGGGCATTGCTCACTATATCTTAGAAAAAGACACTTATAGTATCGTTAAGAGCGTGGTGCCAGAAGGCAAAACTTATTGCTCGGCGTGTTCACGTCTGCGCCGCGGCTCGTTATACGGTTTTGCTAAGCAGATTGGCGCAACCAAAATTGCGCTGGGTCATCATCGCGATGATATGTTGGCGACTTTCTTTTTGAATTTATTTCATGGCGGCACTCTTAAATCGATGCCACCGAAATTGCTCAGTGATGACAAGCAAAACCTACTTATTCGTCCATTGGCTTATGTCGAAGAAAAAGACATCATTGAATATGCTCGCTTAAAAGAATTTCCAATTATTCCATGCAACTTATGTGGCAGCCAAACCAACTTACAAAGGGCCATTATCAACGATATGTTGCGGGAATGGGATGATGCTCATCCGCAGCGTTTGGCCTCTATTTTTAAAGCCATGCAAAACGTGGCACCGTCGCAACTAGCAGACCGTGAATTGTTTGATTTTGAGCAGTTAAGTCTTGATCGTGATGACAATGAGCGTTTGTTTGAAGGGGATAATATCCAAGCAGGGCAAACCGAGAGCTTGGCTGAAATTGGCTTACCTGTATCGCCAAAAACTCAAGCGTTCAATCCGAAGTTCGATAGTAAGCTGCTTTCGACAGAGTCTGATAATTCAGCAGAAAACAAGCATACGAATCAGAAGATTCCAACAATAAATCCTGTTATTTAATGATTCGCTTATTCGATATCGTTAAATGACATTTATAAAAAATAGCGTAAACCGTTAGTATAAAAAACCAGCTCATTATTGATAAATGGCTGGTTTTTTATGTGTTAATAAATTGAATATTAACAATGTCTATAAAAGTAGTTTCTATAAAATCAACTTTCTGCAAAAACAGGTAATGGGTCAAAGCTAACTTTTGAACGTGGTAATTTCGCCACATCTTGCATGCGCCAGTCATCTTTACCATCACTACTTACTTGTAGATAATATTTTGCTTTTAAAGGATCTATATCTACCTGCGCACTGTATTTATTGCCTTCGACATATTGAAGTACGACATCATGATCTTTTTTAATGTCGGTTGCATGCGAGATAGACAGATCTAGTTTTTCAGGATAAGCCAGAGGATTGCCATTCAGCAGTTTACCTGATTGCAGACTCTGTTCAGGATAATTTAGATAGAATACAACATCACCATTATCTGCAAACTGCATTTCGCCGTGCAAATCTAAGTCATAAGTCAGTTTGTCACGTGACACATCATGATAAAGCGTCTTACCATCCATATACCAGTCGTCACGTACCACGCTATCCCGAATTTGATAAGAGTAATAAACAAAAAAGATACAGGCCACTACGACAAATGCTGGCATGCCAATAACAAAAATAACCACCATGTAATTCTTATACCATGGCTGAGTATCTTGATGCTTAAAATTTGATGCTGGAGTAGACATAAAATACCTATTAATCAGATATCTGTTTATCAGATATCTATAAACTGTATCAATGGATAAGCTGACAACGAAACAGCTGCCAGTTTAATGATAAATCGTCCACCTACTAGCCACTGACTCACAGGTGAAATATAGAATTATATACTAGGGCGCATCCTAAGTCTGAATGAAAGCACCTAAATGGATTAAAAATGGTTAAATTTTGCCAAACTACTGGTTAATATACAGATGTTATCTGCACTATTTTCCCAGTTTAGCTGCCATTTATTGCATTTCTATTACCATTTTTAAAATGAGGACGCGCCCTAGCTAAGCTATCAAGCACTTATAAAAACCTACTGCCCTTGAGTAGTAAATACGTTTTGTTTACTGACTTTATACTGACCATCTTCACTGGTCACATTTAGGGTCACTGATGTTTGTTCAAAATCGATGACCTTAGGATCGCCATAAATACTCACAGGCATATCAAAGCTTTCACCTGCTTCTAATGGTACATCGTTGAATCGCAGCGCCAAGCTCAAACCTTCTTGTGGAGCAAGGGTTATTGTATAGGTATGCGGCTCTTGTGTCTTATTAGTCAGCTTGACAATATAGCTGTTTTCAATCATGCCTTGATTATTCACTGAAGACAACTGATTACGGTCACGGCGAATATCAATCTCTAACGGTACACGGTCCGTCAATGCATAAATAACGCCACCACATAAAATAGTAATAACGGCTAAATAAGCAAATAGACGTGGACTGATGACGCGGGTATTTTCTTTTTCTGACAACTGTCGTTCTGTTGTATAGCGGATAAGCCCACGTGGATAGCCGACTTTATCCATAATTTCATTACAAGCGTCAATACAAGCAGCACATTGGATGCAACCAACTTGCAAGCCATCTCGAATATCAATCCCAGTCGGACAAACCTGTACGCACATGGTACATTCGATACAATCCCCTAAATGTTCAGGATGGGTGCCTTTTTTACGTGCCCCGCGAGGTTCGCCACGTTCATAATCATAAGACACAACCAACGTATCTTTATCAAACATAACGCTCTGAAAACGACCATAAGGACAGATCTGTACGCACATCTGCTCGCGCATGTAGCCCGCATTGGCATAAGTGGCAAAGGTAAAGATAAACATTGATACCCATACCCATGTTGGCCAATCAGGAATAGGAATAAAACCAATGGTTTGCCAGCTTTGATATAAATAATCTGTGCCAGCGACGTAACTGACAAAGGTTGCCGCGGTAATCACTGAAAATACTAACCAAATAAAATATATCAAAGAACGTTTAAAGGCTTTTTTTGCACTCATCGGTTCTTTATCAAACTTAATACGCTTATTACGATCACCAATGACCCACTTTTCAACATATTGATAAAGATGTGTCCAAATCGTCTGAGGGCAGGCATAGCCACACCAAACACGCCCTGCATACACAGTCACCATGAATAAAGTGAATGCGGCAATAATCGCAAAGGCGGCAATGAAGTAAAAATCTTGGGTCAAAAAAGTCATGCCAAAAATATAGTAATGCTGCGACGGAACATCAAGCCATATTGCTTGCCTACCATTATAACGTAACCACGGCAAAAGCAGAAAAGCGGCTAAAAGCGCATACATCGTGACGACACGAATGTTTTGATAAAAACCGGTGACAAACCTAGGGTGAACTCGATGCTTGGTCGCATCAAGGTCAATTTGCTGTACAGGAATTTTATTGGGTTGTGGTGCTGACATAAACGTGCCTCTTTTAAAAAAGAATCAGTTTGCTGGCATGATGAACAAACATCTTTAATCATCAGATGTATGAGTGTGTGATGTTATCAATGTCAGTAAGTAGCGGATAAAATATTGAACAGAAAAATATTTTAACCCATCTACCAAATGATCGATTGCAATTAGCTTAATGAGAATGGGTGACTATCTTCTAAATTCGCCACTAATAAGTGGTTTTTAGGTAGTGTCATTTTAGCATTCTCCCTATCATAAATGGGATAATAATCTTAAAAACCAATCAATATATCAGCATAATGATCGATATATTGGTCGTGCTCTAAGCAGTATTAAACTGCATTTCATTTGCTACTCAAATTTTGACAATGCGGTAGCAGTTAATAAACTCTCATCAAAGAGTTTATAAAAAAAGGAGAACTGCAATAACAGTTCTCCCTTTATCAAATCTTATCCACTGATGCTATGACAACCATCTTTAAATATTAATTAGCCGTCGTTTCTACAGTGGTTGCTACTTGAGTAGCGGTTGGTGCTTTAGCAGCAGGTTGAGGGGTTTTGTCTGATAATGAGTAAACATAAGCTGCAAGCAGCATAATACGCTCATTACCCAGTTTGGTTTCCCACTCAGGCATCACACCAGCACGACCATAACGTAAGGTTTCGCGGATGGTCTCACGATCACCACCATATAACCAAATGTTATCTGTCAAGTTTGGCGCGCCAGTAGAAGTCATACCTTTTGCATCTGCACCATGACAAAGTACACAGTTAGTTGGCTCATTAAAGATTGCCTCACCTTGAGCGACTTGAGCTTTATCAAGCTCGTAACCAGGTTGGTTGCCAGATATTGACAGCACGTATTCAGATACCGCACGTACCCCATCTTCACCGATTTGATCACGCCATGCAGCCATACCACCAACTCGACCTTTATGTAGCGTGGTCAAAATGTTTGACGCTTCTCCGCCATATAACCAGTCATTGTCAGTTAGATTTGGATAGCCTACCGCCCCTTTGGCGTTAGAGCCATGACAGACCGCACAGTTCTGTAAGAACAAACGACTACCAACTTTTAAAGCATTCGGGTTTTCTGAAAGCTTTTCTACATAAGGTGATAGTTCTGCAGTTTTCTCATCAATTTGAGCTTGCAGATCTGCTGGTGGTGTTTCACTGCGGCGCATCGTTGCCTGTAACTCAGCAAGTGCCGCTAAGGTCTCTGTTGCACCACTAGCATCCGCTTTTGCTAAAATGTTTTTCTCAAAGTTATCCGTAAATACTTTGTTATTACTCTCAAGCTCGCTATATAGCTCGTTCTTAGAGGTCCACGGTACCGTTTCGCCATCGACTTCTACAGTGGCAATACCTTCCCATTTTGATGGGAAAATACCTGGGAAAAATACCCAATAGGCAACACCCCAAGCGATAGAGCCAAAAAATATTACGAGCCACCACTTAGGTAATGGCTTGTCGTACTCTTTGATACCATCATAAGCGTGGCCTGTCGTACCGTCATCTTCTAGTTCTGGCTTGTACTTCAATACCATTAGTAAGACACCGAGGATAGCAGCCCAACACATGATACTTAGTATGGTAATCCAAGAACTCCAAAAAAATGTCATCGTTTATCCTTATTGCGCTGCTCTTCAGACAGAGATTTTATATCCTCGTCATCAAGCGCAAGTTGTGCATCTTCTTCGAAGCGTTTTTTGTTTTTTGGCGAATACGCCCACCATGCAACACCTACGAAGGCAACAAAGGCAGAAACGGTCGCAATTGTTTGTAATTCACCAATACCCATTAGCGCTGTCCTTCCATCGCGGTGCCCAGTTGCTGTAGATAAGCAACCAAAGCATCAAGTTCAGTGGCACCAAGTACAGCATCTGGTGCTCCTTCGATATCTTCTTCAGTGTAAGGTACACCAAAGCGATCACGGAATAGACGCATTTTAGTTTGAACGTTTTCACCATTCACTTCGTTGGTAGCAAGCCACGGGAAACCAGGCATTACTGATTCAGGTACTAGTGAACGTGGCGCAATTAAATGCTGCTTTTGCCAGTCTTCAGAATAACGACCGCCAACACGTGCCAGATCAGGTCCAGTACGTTTTGAACCCCAAAGAAAAGGGTGATCCCACGTAGATTCAGCAGCACGTGAGTAAGGTCCATAACGTTCAACTTCAGCACGTAGTGGACGAATCATCTGAGTATGACAAACGTGACAACCTTCACGAATATAGATGTCACGACCCTCAAATTCTAGTGCAGTCCATGGCTCCATGGAGGGCAGGGGAGCATTCACCCCACCTTCTTCAGGACCCTTGTTGTCATATATCAATGGTACGATTTCAACTAGCGTTGCAAAGCTAATAGCAATAACGATACCGATAACCAACAAGCCTGTATTTTTTTCAATAATTTCATGCGGTGTACCAGACATGATCGCTCCTTATACGTTAGCTGCTGAAGGTTTATCAACACTAGGTTCATGATCAGTAGGATCTGCGATATCGACAGGCTTACCTTCTGGCATTTTAAGTGTTTTATAAACGTTATATGCCATCACAAACATACCCGATACATACAATAGGCCACCAAAAGCACGACCAATATATGGGAAATGTGAGAACTCAACTGTATCAACGAAGCTATATACCAACGTACCGTCTGGATTAGTAGCCAGCCACATCATGCCTTGGCCAATACCTGAAATCCACATAGATACGATATAGAAAATAGTACCCGCTGTCGCCAACCAAAAATGCGTGGTGATTAAGCTGATAGAATACATCTTAGGTTTGTTATAAATACGTGGTAACAGTACATATAGCGAACCAATGGTAATCATACCTACCCAACCAAGTGCACCTGAGTGTACGTGACCGACTGTCCAATCTGTGTTATGAGATAACGCATTCACTGTCTTAATCGACATCATTGGGCCTTCGAACGTCGACATCGCATAGAACGACAATGCCACAATCATAAAGCGAATGATCGGATCGGTACGTAATTTATCCCAGCTGCCCGATAGTGTTAGCACGCCGTTAATCATACCACCCCAAGATGGCGCAAATAGGATGATTGAGAATACCATTGCTAGAGACTGCGTCCAATCTGGAAGCGCTGAATAATGCAAATGGTGACCACCAGCCCACATATATGACGCAATCAATGCCCAAAAGTGAACGATAGACAAACGGTAAGAATAAATAGGACGACCAATCTGTACTGGAACGAAGTAATACATCATTCCTAAGAAAGCTGCCGTTAGATAAAAACCTACCGCGTTATGTCCGTACCACCACTGCACCATCGCATCAGTCGCACCGCCAAATAACGAGTAAGACTTAAATGCGCTAACAGGAATCGCCATACTGTTTACGATATGCAGTAATGCAATCGTAATAATAAAGGCTGCAAAGAACCAGTTAGCCACATAAATATGTGAGGTTTTACGTTTGATGAGCGTACCGAAGAAAACAATGGCATAAGAGATCCATACCAAGGCAATCAAAATATCGATTGGCCACTCAAGCTCAGCGTATTCCTTGGTCGATGTTAAACCTAAAGGTAGGGTAATAACCGCTGATACGATAACGGCTTGCCAACCCCAAAAGGTAAACCAAGCTAAATAAGGCGCAAATAACCTTGTCTTACAGGTACGCTGAACAATATAGTAAGACGTTGCGAACAGGGCAGAGCCACCGAACGCAAAAATGACCGCATTGGTATGTAGCGGTCTTAAACGACTAAATGTCAGCCATGGAATGTCAAAGTTAAGTGATGGCCATGCTAACTGTGAAGCAATGAACACACCAATACTCATGCCGACGATGCCCCATACCACGGCCATTATCGTAAAGAATCTTACGATAGTAATTTCGTACTCACGGTCAACTGGGGCGACTGCTGTGTTTTGTAAACTCATTGGATGATTCCTTTACAGCCCGAATTATCAACAGAATTAACTAACTCTCCGCGCTATCTGCATCATAAAAGTAATAGTCAGATAAAAATAGAATCGCGGCACATGCTGTTTTTTGTCTCGCTTATCACCATAATATTATTAACTATCAATCTAAGCTTTCGCTTTATATCCGCTGGTATTGAGGCATAAAGGCGTTTTAACCGCACGACACTCACAGCTGGTCGATAGTAGGATTGTTAATAAATCATTAAGGTGGATAAGAAGATGCGCCGTTTTTGAGCATCAAACATCTAAAGAGGTGAAGTATTTATCTTAATTATTACCAAAAATGCTGTACTAATGAAGATAGATACCAATATCCATAGGGCCATAAAAACGCACTGACCATAGACGTATGCTAGCGGCGGCTGACAAAAAAACATGTTTGCGTAATGTTTAGTTAAAACTCCCGACTCTGTTTAAGGGTATTGTAACGCAATCCTAATCAAATATCATCAGAACTATGCGGCAAAATACAAACTCTTTGGTAAAAATCTTAGCAAGCAACTTATTATAGCTGTGCAATTTGTCTATTTTATACTCAATTTTATCACGATTCTAGAAATACATTTTGGTGATAGAGGGACAGTAATCACTACGCTTAGATATCATGACCAGCAGTATTTTTGTAACAATGGCCGCATGAGCACTCTAAATAAGTTTTACTTATCATCAAGTAGACCCTTATAATGAGGCTAAATATAAGTGATGATAGCAGTTTTTGTACTGCTATTATGAGCAACTATTTTATCACTTGATATCCAGTCAGGCGAGTGAGCCAAACAACGGTAGCCTGAAATAACATCAATTAAGGACAATAACATGGCAGTTTTTTTGACAGATGAGTGGTTTGAGCAAGTTGAGCAAATGGGTAATGAGGCAGGCGAGCTAAATTTGCCGCCAGCACTGGCGAATATGATCGTCAATCTAAAAGTCTCTGACACTGAGCAAGACATCGAAGCAAACTTTGCAAACGGTTTATTGCATCGCGGCTTGAACGACGCCGCGACAACCACATTGTTGCTTGACCGCAGTATCTTGCAATCAATTATCACTGATTTCGATACCAATGAAATTATGGGTGCCTTTATGGGTGGTAAAATTCGCGTTGAAGGCGATATGTCACAACTGATGGCAGTACAAACGGCACGCCCAAGTGCTGAACAAAAAGAGCTATATACTCGTATCAAATCAATGACGACCATGGCTTAATTCTATATTCGTAGGGTTTTATACTGACGATTGTAGGAAGACAAAAAGCCCCTAATGCTTATTAGGGGCTTTTTATTTGATGATACATTTAATGATCATTATTAAAAGTAGCGGATGACTCGTAAAGTAGTTAACTGGCTTTTGATTGCTGCGCTGTACTTTGCTGGTTTTCTTTATAGATGGCAGCTTGTAGCCAAACGTTCGCTTGTACGTAGTCATGTACTTTAATAGAAGCCGTCTCTGGCGTGTTGAGCGCGCCGATACGAATCACGAAAGGATCGGCATCTTGTTCGCGTAGTATCACGACATCAAACAGGATAATGGATTTATCATTAAACACTGTTTCTTGCTTGCCGAGCACCTGACCTTGGCACCATGCTTCATCTTCTTGTCCCAAAGTATCACCGAATAGATAGGCACACATGTGACCCAAGTTGATCTCAACTGGCGCCATTTGCGCTTTGGTCTCTGGTTTCCATTCTTTGATTTGCTCTTGCAGATCATCGGGTATTTTTCCATCATTGGCGGCAACGATGTCGTTAAATGCACGGTGGTAGCGGATCGCTTCTTGATCTTCAACCATGATAACTTCGTTTTGCTCACTTAGCTTAATCTCATGTGCCCAGGCGCTAAAGTTCACAAAGTAAGACGTGTCTCGCTGATATAAATGGCGATTGGTGGTGTAGAGCTGGTCAAAGGCGTAAATAATACTGCCATCAGCGGTACGCAAGCGTAATACAGCATCGTGTGAATTGTCATTGGCAATGATGCGCTCAATCTTACAATTGAGTCCATACGGGCTATCGACACAAGGATAAGCATTGATAAAGCATTCAGGCTTGCCATTTTTCATGGCCAATACTTGATTGATATGACAAGGCTGATTTTCAGACAGCAATAGGCAGCTGTCTTGAGCGCTGACATTGCTATTGAGGCCTTTAGGCATGGCCGCCTTTTCGATCATTTTTTGTAGCCATTCTGGCACGTCATGACTCATGTCATCGGTCAGAATACGCCAATGATCGGCGTGACCTGCAGATTGTTCATCAGTCATGGTGATTTTGGTGGGAGATTGGACGTTTTTATATTGATAATTAATGGTCATGAAGATACTCAAAATTAGTCAGCGTGAGGTTTGGACCTGAAACGGCTATTGCTGGCTATCATAAGGCTCTATTTGACACGATAGATTTATGATAGTTGGCAACGTTGTCATCAGTAAAGGGTCAACAAACAACAATGAATGGTTAATGACAATTGTCCTTAGCATACAATATATAGGTATTGACGCAAGTAATAGCAAGCCCCTCATAAAAAATAGTAACAAAAGCCAGTTTTTTATTAAAAAATACGCCCAGTTTTTGCTAATGACTGGCACATATCAGCCAAATTGTGTCAAACTAGCTCCCTTTTGACGGCTGTCTTTGGCTCGTCTGAAACCCTGTTTTTGTGTTCGATTTATATGTGACTATGGCAAGTGCAGGTGTGAGATGCATTTGCTGTTGCTCGTTTTATAGTATATATAAAGTCGCACGTAGATAAGATAAAGAGTTTGAATATGTTTCGTCCTTTAGCGTTGTTTATCGGCTTACGATACACCCGAGCAGAGCGTAGTAATGGTTTTATCTCCTTTATCTCGCTTATCTCGATGATTGGTTTGACTCTTGGGGTTGCCGTATTGATCACGGTGCTATCAGTCATGAATGGTTTTGATCGGGAGTTAAAAACCCGTATTTTGGGTATGGTCCCGCAAGCAACGGTCGTTTCCACCGAGATTATCAGTGATTGGAAGCAATTGGCTGATAAAATTAAAGAAGATCCTGAAGTGGCAGCTGTAGCGCCCTTTATTCAACTGCAAGGGATGTTGACGTCAAACGGTCAGGTTGCAGGGATTATGGTCACTGGTGTCGATCCTGAATACGAAAAAGATGTCTCTATTATCAATGAACATATGGTTCAAGGCAGCATTGATACTTTACAAAGTGGTGAGTTCAATATTGTGCTGGGTGAAGAGATGGTACACTCTCTAGGGCTGCAACTGGGTGATAAAGTGACGCTAGTGCTGCCAGAGGCATCGCCTTCACCAGCTGGCGTGATACCACGATTCAAGCGCTTTACCTTGACCGGTATTTTTACCATCAGTCCAGAAGTGGATAGCCTCATGGCATTTATCCCGATGGGTGATGCGGCAAAACTGTTGCGTCTGCCAGATGGCGCGCAGGGTGTGCGTATGAAGCTTAATGACATCTTTACCGCGCCGATGGTAGCAGAAAAAGCCGCCGCTATTGCCCCTCAGCAGTTGTATCCTAATGATTGGACACAAACACATGGCAACCTATTTGGTGCGATTCAAATGGAAAAAGCCATGGTCGGCTTGCTGCTATTTTTAATTATCCTAGTAGCAGCTTTTAATATTGTTTCCAGTCTAGTGATGCTCGTTACCGACAAAAAAGCGGATATTGCGATTCTAAAAACTTTTGGTGCGTCTCCTCGTTTGATTACCCAAGTGTTTATGGTGCAAGGCGTGGTCATCGGTGTGATTGGTACGATTGCTGGTACGATACTGGGCGTGATATTTGCGCTTACAGTGAGTGATATTTTAGGCTTTATTAATCAAGTCTTTAATTTGAACTTGTTTGATGCGTATTTTGTTAATTATTTGCCATCAGAGTTGCGTGTACTGGATGTGGTATTGATTACAGGTGCGTCTTTCGTACTGAGCTTTTTGGCAACCATTTATCCAGCACGCCGAGCGGCTAAGATTCAGCCAGCACAGACGTTGCGTTATGAATAAATGATTTTATATGCCGCTTAAATTTTTATATACAGTTTAAGTTATTACCAATGCTTGTTGGGTAAAATTAATTTTAATGCAAGTTTAGGCTGATAAATTGTTTGTAGCGCTGAATACAGCATCAATACCAGTATAAATAGAATAAAGGAAAAGCCATGTCTGCCATTTTAGAGGCGAAAAATATCAACAAGATATATGATGAAGGGGCGGTTAGTACGCAAGTACTGACTGGCTTGGATTTGACCGTCCATGCTGGCGAGCGCATCGCCATCGTTGGCACCAGTGGTTCAGGCAAGAGCACTTTGCTACACTTGCTTGGTGGTCTTGATACGCCAACCAGCGGTGAGGTCTGGCTACATGGTCAATTGTTAAATAGCATGAATGAAACTGAGCGCGGTGCCATGCGTAACAAGCATCTGGGATTTATTTATCAGTTTCATCACTTATTAGCCGAATTTACTGCCATTGAAAACGTTGCGATGCCGTTACTGATGCGACCAGAAGTCTCAACGACTTCAGCAAGAGAGCAAGCAATTGCGATACTAGAAAGTGTCGGACTTGAGCATCGTCTGGCGCATAGACCTGGTGAGCTATCGGGCGGTGAGCGCCAGCGTGTGGCTATTGCCCGTGCTTTGGTTACGAAGCCATCGCTCATTTTGGCAGACGAGCCAACTGGTAATTTGGACTATGACAATGCGCAAAGCGTGTTTGGATTATTATCAGAGCTGCAAAATACCATGCAAACAGCCTTATTAATGGTGACACATGATCGCAATCTCGCGGCGCTGGCAGATCGTCAGTTATTGCTACGTAATGGTCATTGGGAGCAGTATTAACTGTTTTTTAACACTGCATTTTTTAACGCTTTATTTTTAATAGCGTAAATGGTTATGGTTATTAAGTAGTAGGGTGTGTCCTGATTTAAGTCAATGGATATCTATAGTCAGAGCACTTTTAAACCGCTACGGTGTTACCCGCCCTAGACGTACTCAGTGTACTATCTGCGGTCGGTCGCCTTGTAGCGATTCTAAAATTCCTTGACTATACATGGGCTAAAATTTGTCAAACGTCGTTGAACTGAACTGCTGATTAATATCACTATGATCTGTGTTATTTCTCTTGTTTAACGGCAATTTGTCTTGCTTTTATCATCATTATTAAATGAGGATATACCCTAGAACGACAAGATTTATGTTCAACAGACACTAAGTTTGTAATAAAAATAAACGCAAAATGGGGCTGAAAAATGCCGCCAATTGATTAAAGAAGGATTATTATTATGGATAGAGATGACGACCCAATCGCTGCTTTTGGCAGTGCCGAAGAAGGCAATGAACCTTTAAAACCCTATATGGATGTGACGTTATTCGAGACAATTGATAAACAGGCACAAATAGATCTATTAACACCCGTTTTTGATGCCATTACTTTGGCTGGCGTTGATTATGATCTAAAAGCTCAAGACAGTGCAACGGGCAAACGCTATACATTGCTTAGAGATGAAAACGTGGTTGGAGTTTTCGAGATGGACACTAGCCTTACGGACAACATCCTTGCTGCCATAGAAAAGAATAAAGAAGCAGAGTGATGGGTATCAACAAAGAAAATGGCTTTTGTTTTTAGGTCATAGCCAGAAGGTGATATCGAGACATAGCATAGAATAATCGAGGGTAGATGGTAACCTAGATTGCTGGCGTTAGCGAATGGTTAGCAGTAAAAGGTGGTGCGCTAGGTTAAGGTTACCATGACTTGGTAACAGCAGCATATATTAGGTTTTAGGCGGTTTATTAGAAGGTTCTTGCTGACGTTTTTGCCAGCTCACGACGGTTTTGTAGCGCCAAACCGCCTTAAATGCCAGTCCACAAACGATGCTGGTCACAATCGCTAAAATCGTCAAGCCTATGCAAAAAGCAGCAATCGATACCGTGCCGCGATAAGTAATAAATGGATTTGCACCATCTGATAGTGCCCATAAGCTAAAATCAGCAATCATCCTGCCGATAAGCCGCAGACTAATCATCGGTACGTCAAGGATTTTGGCACCGATATAATAGCCTGCATAAAAGATGGGCAAGCTCGTGAGTGGATTGGTAATCCAAGTCAAACCGAGTGCCATGGGAACATTGGCACGGAAAATTAATGAGCCAACTAGAGCCAGTAGCATTTGCCCTGGCAATGGGAAAAATGCACTAAGCACCCCGATATAGACCGCTTTATTTAAGCTATGTCGATTAAAGTGCCATAATCGTGGATCAGCCAAATGCGGTGCGAACAGTTTTAAGGTGCGACTTTCTAAGATTTTCTCTGGCGTAGGAAGCAGGTCTTTCAGACGTTTTTGGGGCACAGGATCGCCTTTTGTAATCGTTAGCTACAGTCCGCTCAATCGCATTGATGGTCTGCTATAAAGTAATATTATTCATAAAGTGTACAGCTGAGGATATATAGGATAATGATGTCAGATTATCATCATCGCAATATGTCAGTTAGTATAGGGTAATAGTTATATAAATGCTATTGCATGACGTATCAGTTGTTGTTGCTGGTTTAAGTATCAATCTGTGTTTTGGTGTTTCGGTACATTTTCGTCATATTAAGTGGCTATTTATCATCATAAATGGCTTTATTTAGGCAAAAACTAATATTCACCTCATCAAGCAAGGAGCGCTGGTGTACTGGTTGATTGGTAGCTTGATTATTATCGCCATGATGGGCGTTTTGGCAGTCGCAGATAGTATGGCGATACCCACTAGTTCATCGTTAATGGATATATTGAATACTCCTATCTTATCTTTGTCGCTCATTATTTTTGCTATTATACTGATTGTTATTGCCCAGTTTAATGTACCTTTTGCAAAACCCAGCCATTTATCGCAACATAATGCTGGTCTCTCTTCACGTAATCCTTCATATAATATTTCACATAAATCTAAACTCTTCTTTCGTATTTCGAATCATGTTTTAGTTGCTGTATTGGCAATTGGATTAATCATTGGCAGTGCGCTGCAAGCCCTGATTAGCCATCAGCAAGCAGAACTAACAGAAATCACTGAGCCAATGCGTGTACAAGCATTAGTCACCATCGAAGGAATAAGTGACAGCGTTTATGACGTCGCCACGGACAGTGGCTATCGACAAGTTGCTGTCATTAGTGATATATCACCCTTGATGTCGGCGTTGGCGGTTAAAGATTTAGATGCCATGACCAGTAACTTTCTAATAGATGAAAATAATAGCCTAAGCAATAATAAATTGTATGAAAATAACTCAAATAACAATAACGGTAAGAATGTCACGTACCGTGTATTGCTCAACGCTTATCCAAAAAAACCATCAAAACAATCATCCAAGAAAAATTTGGACAGCAATCCGTTTGACCGCTTAAATTACTTACAACCTGGCGATCAGCTGTTTATGAGTTTAGCGCTTGCACCACTGGCGACCTCTGAGCAAGCGTTGAGCAATCCATCTGGTTTTGACAGTTATCGCTGGCTGCGAGGTCGTCATATTGATGGAGTCGCTAATATATTGACCGTTGGCACATCAAATGTCACCAATACTGAGTTATCAAAGCCAGCGTTTGCCTCTTCTTCATATCTGCAGCGTTTTCAGACTTATATCAACCAAGGACGTTGGCAATTACGCCAGCATTTTTATCAAGATTGGTCAACACAGACCACAGCAGCGCAACAGGCAAAAGCAGTCACTTTAAGTTTGCTCACAGGTGATCGCAGTTTAATCAATCGCGATACCAAGGATCTATATCAACTGGCTGGTATTTCACATTTGCTGGCTATCTCTGGCACTCATGTATTGTTTTTAGCGATTATGCTGGCGGGTGCGGCGGTGTTGCTTTTTGATCGGTTATGGCCAAGGATTTATCGTTATGTACCGCGTTGGCAAGCGCGCTGGTGGGTGATGATCGCTGCTGCTTTTATTTATGCGTTATTTACTGGTTTTGATGTACCTGCTGCTCGTACCGCATGGATGTTATTCGCGATAGGTTTGGTACGTTTAACATTATTGCCGGTTAGTACGATGCGGGTGTTGTTTGCCTTGGCAGTGTTGATGGCATGGCTTGATCCCTATGTATTATGGCAGGCAGGGTACTGGCTATCTTTTATCGCAGTGGCATTACTCCTTAAATATGATGATACGTCATATACGCAATCAGCTGTCATATCAAAAACGGCATCTGCTCATAGTGCCAGTGTAGTAGAGACTGCGTTCAAGCGTGTTTGGATAATAGTCAAACGTGTATTCAAATTACAATTTTGGCTATTTATTACTTTATTACCTATTACATTGTTATTATTTGGCAAGGCGTCGCTTTGGGGTCTTGTCATCAATCTGTTTGCTATCGGCTTATTTGGTTGGGTGATTGTGCCGCTTAATCTGTTGGCAGGGCTTTGCTATCTTTTATCACCTGCTATTGCTGATAGTATTTGGCTGCTTGTTAGCGCCATTGTCGCGAAATTGCATGAACTGATAACGTGGTTAACCTCATTACCAGCATTGTCAGAAGCGTGGCTTTATACCCCTGTGAATGTCGCCATATTGCTGATGGTACTATTAAGTATGTTGCCATGGCTACTACCACGAGGATTTATCAGTCGTTTGCTGGCACTGCCGCCACTAACCTTATTAATGATGACGGTCTATGCCAATCAGCAATCACTAACGACAATACCGACCTTGTATATCTTACCAACGGGTGACCCCTATATAAGCGCTGCTTTGTTGCAGTATCCTGTTACCAATAATAAGCAGTCATCCACAACAGATACGCATAAGAACAACATCAGCTGGCTATTTTTATCTGACCACAGACCCAATGTCGCACGAACGATGCCCAGTAATCTAACGGCGCATAAGCTGTCGATGACATTAGCGCAGCAGCTGGGTAGCTTGTCAGTTGATACACTAGAGGGTATAGTCGTGCAGAGTAGTAGTGCTAGATTGACGGATACGCTTACTACTGATAAGAAGTATTTAGCTTCTAATGCTTCTGCGCTGTTGCCTTTGACGGTTTTTCAGCTTAATCAGCGTTTACCTATTAGCCAGTATTGGCAAGCAGGACGCTCTGATCGTTGGTCTGCATTTCAGCAAGCCTATAAAGTCAGCAGTCAACCCAAGGACATGACGAATATCAGTGTGCAACGTTGTGAACAAGGCAAAACGTGGCAGTTGGGCAATGGTGATTTGTCCATACAAGCATTGACAGGATGGAGCAAAATAGACAGTCCGAGTGTTTGGGATTGTACGGTGGCTATAGATGCCAACTTGCCCATAAGGGTGTTAAAGTATAATGCGGCTGATCCACTCAAATCAACACCTGCCACTGCGCAGATACTCACATCAAGTAGCCATCCATCGACTCATCAAGCCAATATGCCTCAGGCACGTCTGATATTAAATGCAGATACTCATCAGCGTATTTGGCAAATGTGGACATTGTTATGTTCAGTCGGGCCACCTGAGCAACCACGCACTTTTCGTAATGTGACATGGCTAGGACATAGCACATCACAGATAACTACCGATGTGATAAATCGTCAAATCATCAATGAAATGATCACTTATGATGACAAAATGCTAGAAGCAACGTTGTCTCTCAATGCGGCAGTAGATACTACTAATATGACGCCGTAAAAATATCGCTTATCTAATCAATGTTACAATATAGTGATATTTCACAGTTATACTATTGAACCATGATTGAAATACCACCATACTTAGCAGCCTATGAATATAGATGACTGTGAACGTATTTGGAGTGAGAAGCAGCTCCTTATTACTGACTGTATTTCTATCTTCTCTTTTTATTGCTTTAGACTGTTTCTGACTTAGGAAGTTATATGCCCAACTGGCCACCAGACCCTAACAAACGTCCTGACAATTCGGCAAATCAGCCAGTACCGATGTCGCCGCCAAGCCAGCCGAGTGGACAAGAATGGCGATTGCTTGAAAACACTTTATTGGCTAGTGTGGTCGAGCAACGCCGCGCCCGTCGCTGGAGTATCTTTTTTAAACTATTGACCTTTGGTTATATTTTACTGATATTTCTAACGCTTGGTCGTAGTTGCAGCAGCAGCGCACCAACGGGTTTAGATGGTGTCGACACGAGCAAGCCGCATTTAGCTGTGGTTGAGCTACAAGGTGTCATTAGTAGTGGCGATGTGGCCAACGCTTATGATGTCAATGAGGCATTGACCCGTGCTTTTGAAAACAGCAATTCAAAGGCGGTAGCATTGGATATCAATTCACCTGGTGGCTCACCAGTACAGTCTGATGAGATTTGGCAGACTATGATGGATTTGCGTAAAGAATATCCAGACAAAAAACTCTATGCAGTGATTGGTGATATGGGTGCTTCTGGCGCGTATTATATTGCTTCTGCGGCGGATGAGATTTATGTGAACCCATCAAGTTTGGTTGGCTCTATCGGCGTGATTATGCCAAGCTATAACATCAAAGGTTTGATGGATAAAGTCGGCGTAGAAGATCGTACGATTACTGCTGGTGAATACAAAGACATCTTAAGTTTGTCACGTCCGTTAACGGATTATGAAGAAAAACATGTCGAAAAAGTATTGGACAACACCCACAAGCATTTCATTAATGCAGTGAAAGAAGGTCGCGGCGATCGTCTCAAAAATCCTGAACAAAATAAGCTGTTCTCAGGATTATTCTGGACAGGCGAGCAGTCTATTGAACTTGGCTTAGCCGATAAGAAAGGCAGCATCGCTAGCTTAGAAAAGCAGTTAGAGCTGGATAATGTCATCAATTATAGCCCAACAGATCCGTTCCAATTATTCATGGACCGCTTTGCTGTTAAATTGGGTGCGGGCATTGGCTCTAGTGTCAGCCTTGATGTTTTACCGCAAGAAGAAGGTAATGCGCAGATGCGTTAAGCGTTTTATGTTTGAGATTTACTGTGTATGATTGTTGAGGCTGAGCGTATGATTATGCTCAGCCTTAATTGTATATGAGATTCAATGATTATAGAAAATACCCTAAATAGCGACTTAAATCGAAGAGAGCTTGTCATGAGTGATAAAATTAATTTGCCAACTTTTACTGCTTTACCTGTCTCTACAATAACCAACAAACCTGTCCTGCATTTTGCTCATGCAAATGGGATGCCAAGTGCGGTTTATCAACCATTTTTTGAGAAGTTAGCAGAATTTTTTACCATTGAATATATTGCCATGCTGGGTGCAACGCCTGATTATCCAGTCGATGACCATTGGCGTAGCCTTACACAGCAGATTATTGATAGTGTCAAAAATGCATGTGAAAAGCATGGCGTGACACAAGTAGTGGCAGTGGGTCATTCGCTGGGTGCGATGTGTACCTTGCAGGCATTGTATCGTGCGCCGCAGTACTTTGCCCAAGCGGTACTCATGGATCCACCTTGGATTTATGGCAAAGTGAGCTTGCTATGGCATTTGGCAAAGACGGCGGATAGATTGCCGATGATGAATAACCGCCTGATGGATAAATTGTCACCAGCTGGCGTGTCTAAGCATCGCCGTGATGTCTGGGAGAGCCGCGCAGATGCGTACGATAAGATGCGGCACAAAGGCTTTTTTAAAAACTTTGATGAACGCAGTTTTCAAGGCTATATCGAGCATGGGCTACACGAACGTGCGGATGGCAAAGTGACATTGGCGATTCCGAAAGCCAGTGAGGTCGCTGTCTTTCGCACCAATCCATCTTGGTATTGGCTGGCACCAAATCATGGACCAAAGCCGCCTGTTACTTTGATTATCGGTCAAGACAGTATCTTTTTAAAACGCCGATTTCCGCAACAAATAAAGTCGCGTTTGAATATTCCTTATGAGACCCATGCCGGTGGTCATATGTTTCCACTTGAGTATCCAGAGTCGGTCTCTCAGCAAGTATTATCATTGATTGAGCAGCAACTACCAACATAATCGCTGATGACTATTTCTGCTCATTATTGCTTATGCTAGGGCGTGTCCTCATTTTAAAAATGGTCATAAAAATGAGATAAATTGCCGTCAAACAAGGAAAGTAGCGCAAATAATATCGAGATATCGAGATATTGATAAGCTATTTAACGATGTTTGGCAAAATTTAGCCATTTTTAACTCATTTAGAGGATAATCGATTGAATTGAGGACACGCCCTAGATGCGAGCTGACAAAATATCCGTTTGAGTAATGACTTTATGCTAAAAAATGCTACTGGTTCGCACAATCTTAATACGCCGCCTAAGCGCACGCCGCTATTTTCAAGGTTGGGTGTCTTTCTACTGACTGTTGGTATGCTGATGGCATTTTTTATCAGTCAGCTGCTAGGCGTATATATCGCTGGCAAGCTGGTCTTACCGGCTTCTAAAAATTCAACCATGGCTGATATCTTCTTTTTTGGTAGTAACGATGGCACTGTGGTTAGCCTCTCTATTATCATAGGCTGCGTGCTATTGATTGCTATTAGCCTTTTAGTGATCCGTGTAAGAGGCGGCGATAGTCGGCAGTATTTAGCGCTAAAGCCGTTCTCATTTGCGGTGGGTATGGGATTGCTTGGGCTGCTATTGGTATTTATGATTGGCAGTCAGGCATTGACTTATTTACTTGATAAATCGCCATTGCTCTTCGTCGACCCTTTATATCAGTCTGTCAGCTCAGTATGGCTGTTGATATTTGCAATGGTCATTGTCGCGCCAATCTATGAAGAGCTGATATTTCGTGGTCTATTATGGTCAGCGATCGCAGAGCAATTTACCTCGTCAACTTATTCAAAGCATCGAGGGGCGATCGTAGCAAGTGTCGTGACTAGCTTGATATTTGCGGTGATCCATGTGCAGTATGGTATTTATGAAATCAGTACCATTGTGGTACTGGCATTGATATTTTGCTACGCGCGTATCAAGTCAGGCTCGCTGTTACTGCCGATATTATTGCATATCGTGAATAATGGGGCGGCGATGTGGCAATATATTGCGCAAACCGCTTAAATAAGTAATGGCTATTTCGGCGTTATTATTACACTTTTATAGCTATCGTCATAATAATGAATTTTCTTAAGCATCAGGATTTAGTAGTAACACCTCATCCGCTGCCCGTTTGATATCGTCGATTGTTAGCTGAGGTTTGCCACTTAACGCTTGTCGCCATTTGCGCGCACCCGTCAGTCCTTGAAACAGCCCTAAATAATGTCTTGTCATCGTTGGCAGTGCTTCACCTTTAGCAATCTGCGCCTCCATATACGGATACAGCTGCGCTAGAATATCTGAACGCTTAGGTGCTGGTTCGTTCCATAAGCTATTGGTTTCTGCTAATAGGTAAGGGTTGTGATAAAACGCGCGACCAATCATCACGCCATCCACATGCTGCAAATGTGCTTCGATGTCTTTAACGGTATCGATGCCGCCATTAATCTCGATATCAAGCTGTGGAAAATCTTGTTTGAGACGATAGACATCCTCATAACGTAGCGGTGGTATTTCTCGATTTTGCTTGGGGCTAAGCCCTTGTAGCCATGCAGTACGTGCATGGACAATAAAGCGTGTACAACCTGCTGCTGCCACTTTTTCTACAAAATCCACCATAAACTCATAACTGTCAAAATCATCGATACCAATACGATGCTTCACGGTTACTGGGATATCGACTGCCGCTTGCATGTGTTTGACCAAATCAGCGACCGTATTAGGCTCCGCCATCAAACACGCACCTATTTTATTATGTTGGACGCGATCAGAGGGACAACCAACATTGATATTGACCTCATCATAACCATGCTGCTGCGCAAATTCAGCACATTGCGTCATCTCGCTAATATCTGCGCCGCCCAGCTGTAGTACCAGCGGATGCTCAAGCGTATCAAAGCGCAGATGCCGTGCTCGATTGCCATGTATCAGCGCGCCCGTACTGATCATCTCGGTGTACAAATAAACATGTGGATTAAAAAGCCGAGCAAAATAACGATAATCCGTCGTTGTCCAATCAATCATGGGTGCAACGGAAAGACGTTTGTTGGTCATATCAACCATGGTTTTGAGCCTTAATATTTTATAATATTGGTGTCTTAAATAAATGAACAAGGTGCAATGTATGAGACATACGATTGCACCTTAATTTTGTAATTTCAATTGTTATGCAGACAATAGGCAGCTACCTACTAGCTAAATAATGTGGTCGATTTTTTTGAATTCAGGCAAATTATAAAAATAAATACCCATTATTATGCCGATAAAACCGATAAATGCAATGTAGAGCGCTGGTGAGAAACTCACATACAGAGTGGCATAACCCAGTCCAAAAGGCACAAGCACTCCGACAATACCGTAGGCGATATTATAACAAAAAGCCATTCCTGTTAATCGTACATTGGTCGGAAATAACTGTACAAGGATGGCAGGTATCATCCCAACGATGCCAGCACAAAAGCCTAAAAGCGCATACATAATAAGGATGTAGTCACCGCTGGCTTGCAGATGGTAAAAAAAGGCAAACATCTGAGCGATCAAAAGAATAGAGCCAACCGTCAGAATTTTACCGAAGTTTTGGTGGTTGGATATTATCCCATAAAAAATACAACCAAAAACCATGAACACAATACCCAGACTGTGTGAGAATCCAAATAAATCGCTGTCTAAGGTAAAACGTAATTCAATCAAATCAGGTAGCAATAGCACAACAACGGTCGTGATGCTAGAAATAATAAGCGTGAGAACCATGCCGATAAATAGCGAATGCTTGCAATGCTTAAAGAGTAAATTGAAGGGTTTGGCAACATAATCGCTTGGTTTTGAGTTTTTCATTTCCAGAAAAAAGGGTGACTCATCTATCCATCGCCACGCCAGTAATGGTAATAAACTCAGAATAGCCGCGATGAAAAATGGCAAGCGCCAGCCGTAATTAGCCAATTGCTCAGTCGTCATAGAATTGGTTAACCAAAGAAAAAAGGCATTAGAAAACAGCACGCCTACATAAAAACTGGCGGTGACATAGCTACAAGATACTGACGAATATTGGCGCGGTACATGCTCTGCCACAAAAACCCAAGCGAGTGGCACATAAAGACCAAATGCCATGCCTTGTATCAGCCTCAAGACTATAAATAAGGTTGGTGCAATCAACCCCCATTGCCCATAGGTCGGTAAGCATGCCATCGCCAACAAGCTGACCGCCGTCACTAATATACTGATCAATAGTATGGGTTTTCGGCCTTTGATATCACCATAACGACCAAAGATAATACCGCCAAGTGGGCGTGCCAAATAGCCAATTGCAAATAGACCAAGCCCTTGCACCTTTGTAATAGCTGGGTCGATATTAGCAGGGAAAAAAGCGGTCGCCATGATATCTGCTAGATATAAATAAATCAAAAAATCAAAAAACGCGACTGCGCTGCTAAAGCAGATAAACAGTACGGTGTTTCTGTCTTTAGAAGACATCATTGCATATTGAGAACGAGAAGGCATAATAGGTCGCGCATCCACATATAATAGTATTCGTTAAGCCGATTATTATCTGGATAACCGGCTATAATAAAAAACGACAAATCAATATGAAAAATAATGATTTGCCGAAAAAATAAAGACGTTTGAGCTAACAGTTATTGAGCAATAAGCATCGGAGTTAAGAGCACTTGAATGAATAGTGCTTAAATGAAAAGCACTCCAACTAAAAAGTATTCAAACTAAAAAAAATTGGGTCAAAGAATCACTCAATAGCGCTGTTATTATGTAAATATGACCAAGTTTTAGAGTGTTTTTGATGATGGCAGCTATAGCAACCAATCAATAGGTAGCCATGACATGATAGTCAGCCAGACATGATCGCTGATATCGACGCGTGGCTCTGAATCGTAAACTACTTTTTTATCGTCTTCCATAGTATGCCACTGTAGCTTACCATTATCTGATAGTTTGACTTCATAAGCTTGGTTTAGCAGGTCATCGCTCAGCGCACCATGCAATTGTTTTGCCAGCTCATCATCATTGATGATCACACCCATTTCTGTATTGATATTGGCAGAGCGAGGGTCGACATTATAGGAGCCAATGAATACTTGATAGTCATCAACGGCAAACGTTTTTGCATGTAAACTGGTTGAGGATTGACTACGAGCTTTCCAAAGCTTGTTTTCGCGTTTTTCCTCAGAGGCGGTGGATTTTAGCTCGTAGATTTTGACACCAGCGCGCAGCAAGTTAGGTCGCCATTGACTATAGCCAGAATGCACAGCAGTCACGTCGGTCGCATCAAATGAATTGGTCAAAATCTTAATCTCGATACCAGCTTCAGCCAATTGCACTAAAGTATTGACACCATCTTTGGTGGGTACAAAATAAGAGGAAATGATGGTTAGCTTTTTGGTTGGACTGCCTAATAAGGTACGCAATTGATGCACCAAATTGGTATCCGCTGGTACTGTTTTGGTCAGCTTGCCCACATCATCACTCAAAAACTGCATGTCTGTCCAGCGAAAAGGCACGCGTTTGTTGACCAAGTCACTGTCTATCGTTGACTCTTCTAGCGCTTCTTTATACACCGTCAAATGATTGTCGCTATCTTTTTCATCCTGACCGAGCTTGTCCAGTGCCGCTAGGAAATCAGGCGCTGTATTGTTGTCAGGCTTCACTAGCGTTTCAATGTCAAATGACAAAGGCGACGACCAATAGCTTGAAAAACTGTTGTCAATATCTGCGACGACTTTACCGATGAGTAAAACATCCAAATCCGCAAATTGACTATTTTGGTCATTGCTTAAGTATTCATTGCCAATATTACGTCCCCCAATGATGGTAATCTGCTTATCAAAAGTCATGCTTTTATTGTGCATGCGGCGATTGATACGTGGCAGACCTGTGACGTAGTTTAATGTTTGAAACTTACGGTGCATCAGCGGATTGATGATTCGTACCGCAATGTTCGGATGACTGGAAAAACGTAATAAATGCTGATCGAAGGTGGCATCGTTATTAAAATCATCTAATAATAAGCGTACAATGATGCCGCGTTCAGCCGCTTCCCACAGATCTTTCAATAGTAGCTGACCAGCTTGGTCATTATGCCAAATATAATACTGCGCATCGATATTACGTGTGGACATGTCCGTTAATATACTGCGAGAAGCAAAAGCATTGGCACCAGTTACAATGGGGTGATAGCCGGATAAATCTGGGTGAATATCATTCTGCTCGCTAATCGATGCTACCAAATCAATGTCATTGGTTGCTACTGTGTCACTTTGTCCAGTTTCTTGATTGTCTTCTTGTTGATATAAGTCATGTACTCGTGCTGATAATGCTTGGCTTTCAGGTAAGTGCGGCTGTTTTGGCAAAACCTGACATCCACTAAGACCTAAGGTTAGTCCGAGTGTTAGACTCAACGATAAGTTGCTTGGTTCTATACTGAACATCGACATAAATGAATTACCTTAGTGAGCCTTACATAAAGAAGTATTTGTTAGAAAGTAAGCGAGAGGGCATGTCCTCATTTTTAGCCCATTAAAAAGACTATCAATTGAATGAAGGACATGCGCTAGTGCATCGTTTATTTTACCGATGATAGCACTGATTACGAAGCGTATAACAATATCGCCCAAGGCAAAAATTAAATCGCCGCTAAGCTTATCAGCTGTCGTCATCTATGCCTATTATAAATACGTTATTTTTGTTAGATTTAGCGACTTATCCAGTCATTATTTACTTATCGTCTCTCTTTCATCTGTTGTTAAGAAAGAGATAGATGTGTATTCAAAAATAATATTTAGCCATCGCTTGAAACCAGCTGTGTGGAATAAGTTGACATGATATGATAACGCTGATGCATTCGGTCGATAATCAGAAGAATAAGCAGTCATTTTATATCAATCAAAATACCAATCAAAGCAACGGAATATTTATGAGTCAGTCGCAAGCCCATGATGATAAAAATGTAGATAAATTAGATCCAAACTGGCGCAGTGACGCGCTCAACTTAGATCTCAATTATGGTATGCAAACCATTGCTGTACGGGCAGGGCAACATCGTACCGATGAGGGTGAGCACTCAGAGGCTATTTTTACCACCAGCTCATACGTTTATACCTCAGCGGCAGATGCCGCGGCACATTTTAATGGAGACAAGACGGGCAACGTGTACTCACGCCATACCAATCCGAGTGTGCGTACCTTTGAGCGTCGTTTGGCAGCGCTTGAAAACGGAGAGCGTGCAGTGGCGACAGCCTCTGGCATGGGCGCAATTTTGACTATGTGCTTGGCATATCTGAAAGCAGGCGATCATTTGCTTGCTGCCAATCAATTATTTGGCTCATCGATTGGTCTATTTAATAATTATATGGCAAAGTTCGGTGTGGAAGTCAGCTACGTTGATTGCTTCGATAATGAGGCATGGGCAAACGCCGTTCAACCAAACACCAAAGTCATTTATTGCGAAAGCCCTAGTAATCCATTGGCACAGATTTGTGATATTGGATTTTTAAGCCAGCTGTGTAAAGCCAATGATATCTTATTGGTCGTTGATAATTGCTTTGCCACTCCAGCTTTGCAGCGTCCGCTTGATTTGGGTGCCGATGTGGTGATTCATTCTGCAACTAAATATTTAGACGGTCAGGGTCGAGTACTTGGCGGCGCATTGGTCGGCAGCGATAAGCTCATGCAAGAGGCATTTACCGTGGTACGCTCAGGCGGTATCAGTATGAGTCCATTTAACGCATGGGTCTTTACCAAAGGGTTAGAGACGCTGAAACTGCGTATGCAAGCGCATTGTCAAAATGCCAATCAAGTGGCAGAGTTTTTGGTCAATCATCCCAATGTTAGTGCCGTACATTTCTCAGGTTTGAATGATCATCCTGCTCATGAACTGGCGACGCGTCAACATCATATGACAGGTGGCTATGGTGCTATCATGGGTTTTGAGGTAAAGGCTTCTGACAGCACTGATTCAAGAGCTGCTGCTTGGCATGTCATTGATTCCACTCAAATGGTTTCTATTACTAATAATTTAGGTGATGCTAAAACCACCATTACTCATCCTGCAACAACGACCCATTTTCGCTTGAGTGCAAAAGAGCGCGCAGAAGCGGGCGTCAAAGATGGCCTTATTCGTTTGTCGGTCGGTTTAGAAGATGTAGAAGATATCATCAAAGATTTGGCGCGTGGTTTAGACAGTTTGTAAAGATAACGGTATAATCGCGGTTAGCACTTTATATTAGGGCGTGTCCTTATTTCAAAAATGGTGATAAAAATGCGATAAATTGCCGTCAAACGAGGAAAATAGCGCAGATAATATCGGGATATTAACCAGCTATTTAACGATGTTTGGCAACATTTAGCCATTTTTAGCCCGTTTAGATATGATCAATTGAATTGAGGACACGCCCTAGTAAAATATCAATCATTTATGATTAAAAAACAAAAGAGGCAACTATGAATATTCAAGCATTAATGCAACAAGCACAAACGATGCAAAAGAAAGTCGAAGCAAACGTTGAAAACGCTAAAAAAGAGCTGGCGAATAAAGAAGTGCAAGCTGAAGCGGGCAGTGGTCTGGTAAAAGTTACCATGACGGGTCGCCATGTGGTTAAGCGTTTAACCATCGATCCAAGCTTGCTTGAAGATGAGCCAGATATGATTGAAGATCTTATCGCTGCTGCTATCAATGACGCCGTTCGTCAAGCAGATGCGCTATACGAAGAAACCATGGCTGGCGCGACCTCAGGTATGGGTCTACCACCTGGTATGCAAGGTATGTTCTAAGCATTAAATACTTCATACTGAAGGCAAAAATGGGGTTGTTATCGACACGATACGACCCCATTTTTATAGCTACGATTTATAAATTAAATTAAATTAAGTTAAATAAAGGAAGATGCTTTGCTGACAGCCAAATTTGATCAGCTGGTTAAACAGCTGCGTATTTTGCCGGGTGTGGGTCAAAAAAGTGCCCAACGTATGGCACTGCATTTGCTTACCAAAAAACGCCCACAAGGCATGGCACTCGCCCAAGCACTTGATGAGGCGATGCGCGATATCGTCGAATGCCAGCGTTGTCACAGCTTCAGTGATGATCACATCTGTCCGCTGTGCCAAGATCCGCGCCGTGATGATGCCTTGCTATGTGTGGTCGAAACGGCAGCAGACGTGATGGCTATCGAACAAACCGCAGGCTACCGTGGCCGCTACTTTGTGTTAGGTGGTCATTTATCACCGATTGATGGCATTAGCGCTGATGATTTGAATATTGAACAACTGGTCTGGCGGGTCAAGCAAGAGCCTGTTGAAGAGTTGATATTGGCGACTGGTACGACTGTCGAAGGGCAGACCACCGCGCACTTTATCAGTGCAGCGGTTAGTCGTCATGTTAATAAGGTCACACGTTTGGCACAAGGTGTGCCAATGGGCGGCGAGCTTGAATATCTTGATAGCATTACCCTTGGACAAGCGATACAAAATCGTTCATTTTTATAGCACACTGACATTTTTTCTATAACTTCTTTATAAAAACCAAGTCTTGTCCATTTTATTTCATGAAATTGTTATAATTGATTCACTAGTATCTTGTTATCTACTTTTATTGAGACGCTTTTTAGCGTTTTATTTTTTCCTATTTATGCAGGTATCTGCCCGTGTCCAACCATGCTCCAACAGCTTCAACTGCTGCCATCCAATCAAACCTTGTAGACAACATTAACGTTGCTGCTTCTGATGATTTATTAGCACCATCAATCAGTTCTAAAATAGAGTCAGCAGATCTACCGTCAGAGCCAGATATTGATGCGCTGCTAGATAGTGCCGACGAAGCTGCTGTCACGTGGGTGCGTGAGCAAAATGGTTTGGCTGAAGTGATCGATGCATTGGCAACTTGTGGTCGGGTGGCGTTAGATACTGAGTTTATCAAACGTGATACTTATTATCCGCGCTTGGCATTGGTGCAGCTGAATACTGGCAATCATATTTATTTATTAGATGCCCCTCAGTTGCAACTGACCGAACTGTGGCAGGCACTGGCCAAAGTTGATGTGGCGATTTGGCATGCCTGTGGTGAGGATTTAGGGATTTTTTATCTACTCTCTGGTTGTCCGCCATTGACCAATATATTTGATACGCAAATTGCGTTGTCTTACTTAACGGGTCAATTGCAAATGGGCTATCAGCAAGCGCTTGACGACCAGCTAGACATGCACATTGATAAAGAACAAAGCCAGTCGGACTGGCTACAACGTCCATTATCAGACGAGCAAGAGCAGTATGCGATTGATGACGTACGCTTTTTGCCAGCGCTTTATTTAAGTCTTGAATATGCGTTAAAAAAGCAAGGTTTGTACGATTATGTATGGGCAGATTGCCAGCTTTATGCCAGTGATTTGTATGATGCTCAGCATGTTGAAGACAATGCAATGTACCTAACAATGGCAGATTATCGTTATACTTCACAGCAGATGGCGATACTGCAAGCGGTTGCGACGTGGCGCGAGGAGCTGGCGCGTTCGACCAATCAGCCACGTACGTTTGTGATTAAAAAACAAGCAGTACGCGAGATCATCACTGAAAAACCAAGCAATATGCGAGAGCTTGCGCACAAAACCACGATGCATCGCAGTATGTTGCGCTTATACGGCGAAGAGCTGCTAAAAGTGATAAATCAAGCAAAAAACCTGCACCCTGCTGAATATCCTGATTGCCTATTACCGCCGTATCGCTCAAAAAACAAAGTGCTGTCAAAAGCGGTGCAACAAGCAATAGACGACCAAGCAGAAAAAACCGGCGTACCTGACAATGTATTGATGCGTAAGAAGTGGCTCGGGCAATTGTATGAAGTAATTGCTTTTGATAAGGAATTAAGTGAGCTGCCAGAGGGCTTAAAAGGCTGGCGGAATGACTGGGTCATGAACACACTGATTCCAGTCATCAAAAAACATAAAACTGAGTTGCAGCAGGGTATGGGTATCAATGTTCGATAAGCCATAAGATTCTATCATTGATAAAAGATGATGCTTTTCTCAAGACGTAAGCTTGTTATGCTCGAACTGTCCATGTTGTAAAAAGTATTTGGTTTGCGCGGCTACTGTTTTATCGACCAGCATCCCAGTATGCGAAACTGGTAAAACTATATGATCCGTGGCAGCCTCTATTTTGGTTTCTTCTATATATACGGTGCCATCGTGTAGTAGATGTTCTACTGATGGCATATTATTTGTCTTACGCAGTTTGCGATTATGATATTGCAAAAACAACTGCCCTAGGCCATAAGGGCGATTACCCGCAATCACACCAAGAGTAATATGTTTTGGTAGTGGCGCTACGGTGCCATCTAAGGCATCGATGTATGAGCGCCCTACCACAGATGGGGTCAAGCGCCATATATAGTCAGCACATACACTCCCTACATGCGGTGTCCCAAGTGTCACGCAGCGTCCTATCTGCCATTGCGGATATGTAGTGACAAAATCACGAATAATCAGGCCGCCCAAACTATGACCGACCAAATCTATCGGTTGGTCAGGGTGATGATGGTTTTCTAGCCAGCTATTTAGGCGGGCACTATTGGTTTTGATACCGTCACGCATACTACGATAGCCAAATTGATGAGTGTTAAATCCTGTTGCTTGCAAGCGTTTGGCCAGTGGTCGCATGATCCAAGCGGTTTGGTGCAGACCATGGATGAGAATGACGCAGTTTTTTTGTGGCATGGCATTTTCCAACAAAGTAAAAATAGTTTTGGTAACATATGAAAAAGAATGCTAAAAACATGAAGAACCAGTCTTTATAACTCATATAATCTATGTATATTAAATCTAGCTCAAGTTTGACTCATTTTACGGAGTTCTATTCCCAACCTTATATGGCAATATATAATAAGGATAATTGAGCAAACCACTGCCCAACCTAGAAAGCTTAGTAAGTACTTATCCCAATGTTTATAGATAACAAGTTGGTAGTTGTGATTCAGCTTTCTGTTTTCTGCAATTTCTTGATTTTCTAAGTAATCTATAAAAGCGCCACTATCATCATATCCAAAGCAGTTTTGTTTCCACCATTCATTAGAATGCTGAGTTTTCCAAATTACTTCTCCATAACTACCATATAATTGAGCTTTGCACAGCTTTTTTTGGAAGTTGTTACTAACTGCGCTAGGACTTCTGTTAAAAACTACTACTCCTAATATATTAGCAGTAGTAATAGGTTGGTCATCAAATAATACAGTCTTCTGATCAAGTAGGTTTACTTTAACAATTTGGCAGATTGCTATTTCATCAGGTCGTTTTTTTTCACAGCTGATGTTTAACTTATAGTCATTAAAATAGATACTGATAACTGTGGCTAGAGCAGCAAAAAACATGATGCCTGCTATGAGTATGACACCTTCAAGCTGAATGGGCTCGTGATTAGACACTGTCGTATTTTTATTTGCACGAGTCATTTTAGCTATTCCACATAAGATTAAATGAGAAGATCATTATAAAGCGTTTGCTTATAGACACAATTATGATTTTAACTAACTATAGTCGATTAAATTTAAAAAGAATTAAGTGTTGCTGAGATAAGTTTTACGTAGCATCTACAGTGACGAAGTCGCACAGCAAGCAAGGAAAATATGTATTAGTAGCAGGCTATTCTGATCATCTTTTGTTTTATTTAGAGTTAACCATGCTAAGAGCATAACAAGTCAGATAAAGTACATACAAAATAAAAACCTCCAAATCAGCTGCTGACTTGGAGGTTTATTTTTATATCAACTGTTCATGCTTATTTGAAAACTACATATAGTTTTCGATACTTGGGCAAGAACACATGAGATTCTTATCACCATAAGCGTCATCGACACGTGCTACACTCGGCCAGAACTTATGGGCGCGGATATAAGGCAGTGGGAATGCTGCTGTGTCACGGCTGTATGGGTGCGTCCATTCGCTGTTGGTGACCATCGCAGCGGTATGCGGTGCGTTGACCAGTGGGTTGTCTTCTAACGTCCAACCCTCTTCGCCAGCTTTAGCTTTCATTGCTTCGGCTTTGATAGATTTTAGGGCACTGATGAAACGATCTAATTCTTCTTTAGATTCAGACTCAGTTGGTTCAATCATCAAGGTACCCGCAACTGGGAAGCTCATCGTTGGTGAGTGGAAACCGTAATCCATCAAGCGCTTAGCGATATCGCTTTCACTGATGCCAGTCTCTTCTTTCAACGGACGAATATCGATGATACATTCGTGTGCGACGCGACCGTTTTTGCCCGTATAAAGGACAGGGTAGTGGTCTTTTAATTGAGCAGCGACATAGTTAGCATTTAATAGCGCAAGCTCAGTCGCTTTTAGTAGACCATCACGACCCATCATGGCAATGTACATCCATGAAATTGGTAAAATGCTTGCTGAACCATAAGGAGCTGCCGATACGGCCGAGCAGTCTTTTTGCGCATTATGCACAGGGCTCAATGTATGGTTGGCCATAAAGGGTGCTAAATGCGATTTCATACCGATAGGGCCCATGCCTGGACCACCGCCGCCATGCGGGATGCAGAAGGTTTTATGCAAGTTCATGTGTAGTACATCAGCGCCAACGTCAGCCGGTTGCATCATGCCAACCTGTGCATTCATATTGGCACCATCCATATAAACTTGACCGCCATGTTTATGGATAAGATCACAGATTTTACGGATGCCTTCTTCAAACACGCCATGCGTCGATGGATAAGTAATCATCAATGCACCTAGATTGGCGCTGTTTTCTTCACACTTAGCAGTTAGATCATCGATGTCAACGTTACCATTGTCATCAGTTTTAACCACGATTACTTTCATACCCATCATCATAGCTGTCGCAGGGTTGGTACCGTGCGCTGACTGAGGGATTAAACAAACATCACGGTCAGTTTCACCCAATGATTCGTGATAACGGCGAATCGCTAGCAGACCAGCATACTCACCTGAAGCGCCAGAGTTTGGCTGCATAGACACATCATCAAAACCAGTAATGGCTTTCAGCTGGTCTTGCAAGCTATCAATCATGGCAACGTAGCCTGTGACTTGGTCACGTGGTGCAAAAGGATGCACGTTAGCAAATTCGGGCCAAGTAATCGGTAGCATCTCACTGGTGGCATTCAGTTTCATGGTACAGCTACCCAATGAAATCATGCTGCGGTTCATTGCCAAATCTTTGTCTTCAAGTGATTTTAAATAACGCAGCATTTCGTGTTCAGTATGATGCGAGTTAAATACTGGATGCGATAAAATAGCATCGGTACGCAAGTGCGCACTATCAAGAGAAACGCGAGCGTCTTCTGGTAGGTCATGTGCTTTACTGACAAACAGTTGAGTTAATACATTAAAGTCATGCTGATCGCTGGTTTCACTAAACGCGACGCTTAATTTGGTTTCACCAAGACGCCATAAGTTATAGCCTACATTGTCAGCATTTTCGAAAATTTGAGTGGCCAGTTTTTCTGAGCCACAATCAACGACGACGCTGTCAAAGAACTGATCATGTACCACGTTTAAATTGCTGTCATTAGCATTTTTAATGACATCAGCAAAGGCAGTGGCAAACGCGTGAATACGAGTTGCAATACGCTTCACGCCACCTGGACCATGATAAACGGCATACATACCGGCTAGGTTGGCAAGCAATACTTGCGAGGTACAGATGTTTGAGTTGGCTTTTTCGCGGCGGATATGCTGCTCACGAGTTTGTAGTGCCATGCGTAGGGCAGTATTGCCTTGTGAATCTTTAGAGACGCCGATGATACGACCAGGTGCTGAGCGTTTGGCTTTATCAGAGAAGGCAAAGTAGGCGGCATGTGGACCACCAAAGCCCATTGGAATACCAAAACGCTGCGTGCTACCTAAAGCGACGTCTGCGCCCATATCTGCTGGTGATTTCAATAGCACCAAACTCATGATATCACTGACGACACTCACATAAGTTTTGTTTTTCTTCACGGCAGCGATGACGTCGGTTAAGTCTTCAACATCGCCTTCAACACCGACGTACTGGAAGAGAGCACCAAAATAATCGCCTGATTTAGCCAGTTCAAAATCACCAACCACCACTTCCCAACCAAAGTACTTGGCACGGGTATTAATAACATCTAAGGTTTGTGGATAGATACGGTCATCAACAAAAAACTGCGTCGATTTGCTTTTGCTCACACGCTTTGACATTGCCATGGCTTCTGCTGCGGCTGTTGCTTCATCAAGCAATGACGCGCCAGCGAGCTCAAGACCAGTCAAATCAATACATACTTGTTGAAAGTTAAGCAATGCTTCTAAACGACCTTGGGCAATCTCTGCCTGATAAGGCGTATAAGCGGTGTACCAGCCTGGATTTTCAAGGACGTTACGCTGAATGACTGCAGGCATACGTACTGGCGAGTAGCCTTGTCCGATATAGCTCTTATTAACAGTAATGTCATCTGCCATGGTACGCAATTTGGCAAGCGCGGCATGCTCACTCATCGCCACTGGCAAATCTAGCTCTTTATGCAAGCGCACTGGCTCTGGCACGGTATCGTTGATGAAGCTCGCCATGTCTTGATAACCAACGGCACTGAGCAGGTCAGCTTGCTTGGTCTCATTAGAGCCTAGATGACGATAGACAAATTCAGCTTCGTTGAATAAACCTTTAAAGGTATTAAACGTTGGGTTTTGCGAGATAGTCATGACAATCCTTGGTTAAGGGAGTAATAAAGGGATGGCTAAAATAACTAGTAATAGTAACTAATGACGGTTTAAGATTTTATACGTAATGAACAAATTGCTTTTGGTCAAAGCGGAACTGGCTGTTGTAAACGCCATTATCAGCGCGCTCACCAGCACCAATCATCATAATGATATGTTGATTGTCGCTTAAATTTAATAAGCGCTTCATGGCAGGCTCATCAAAGCCACCCATCGGACAGCTATCAAAGCCATGCGCGCGTATTGCAAGCATTAGGTTTTCAGCCGCAAGGGCGGTATTGTTGGTTGCCCAGTTTTTGGTGTCTTCAAAAGTATAGTAAGGTGATTTAATCGGACCTTTTACCCGTCTGACCACTTGAGTCGCACCCCATTTAGCCGCTGATACCACATTGGCAGGTCCTCGTAAGAAGTCCATGGCAACGACTTTGGTATAGTAGTCTTTGACCTTTTTGGGTACTGGCTTATCAGGGTATTCGCGCAATATTTGCTTGGCATGGTCATGCCACACATCGGTGCGAGCAACGACTGCGATTAAACGAGCGGCGGTTTTCGCTGCATTTTGATTCATGCAGTTTTTCACCGCGCGTTTGCGCTTGTCCGCATCATCAATCACATAAAATTCCCACGGCTGTAGATTGCTAGAGTTTGGCGCAAGCATGGCCAAACGCAAACAGTCTGCTAACACATCATCAGGTATCGGTGTGTCGGTAAAGCGGCGCACTGAACGACGTGATTCAACCACTTCGCGAAACGCTTGCAGCTGCGGTGTATTATCAGGCGTGGCAAATTTTTCTTGAGCGTTTGCTTCATTATCAGTGTCAGGGTTCATATGAGAATCCATGCTGGAGATTAAGTGATCAACTTGGGGCAGTATTGAGTACGTCTCTTTAATAGCGCCTGACAAGTAATTGATATGAATAAATCAGATAGCGATTGGAAGCAATAAATTGAGCGATAAGCATTCTAAGAAAAAACGTACAGATATCAGCTGACGCCAATATCTGTCATAACAAGTTGTGTTTTTTAAGGTTATAAGTAGCGGCATTTAAATAAAATACCGCTTTTAAGCGAGAGAGTGAAGCTGCTATTACAGCTCGTTTTCGTACTCATCAGCGGTTAGCAATGCTTCGTAGTCAGCGATGTTGTCAGGCTTCATTCTAAAGAACCAACCTTCGCCATATGGGTCAGAGTTGATGATTTCTGGATCGTCTTCTAGGGCTTCGTTGATCGCAACGACTTCACCTGAGATAGGTGCATAAACATCAGAAGCCGCTTTTACTGATTCAACGACAGAGATTTCGTCATCAACAGCGATGATGTCGCCCACGTCTGGCAATTCAACGAATACCACGTCACCCAATAGGTCTTGAGCATGGTCAGTGATACCAACAGTGATAGTACCGTCGTCTTCTAAGCGTAACCACTCGTGGCTGGCGATGTATTTTAGTTCTGCTGGGATATTGCTCATGGTCTCTCTCCTAAATGATAGAGGATGGTTAACAAAAATAGTGGACGTTAATAATAGGGTTTATAATGCCTACGAGTCAAACTGCTGTTTGCCATTACGGACAAACGGTAGCTTCAGAACACGCACATCAACGAACTTGCCTTTGCCGCGCAGATCGACCTGAACGCTATCATCACCTGATACGCTGGCAGGCACACGGGCAATCGCAATTGAATTTTTTAGACTAGGGGAGAATGTACCACTGGTGATAATGCCAGTTTGCTCATTGTCCGTGCCTTGATTGATGGTGACTGTCATGCCTTCACGCAATACGCCGCGTGTCGTTAGCAACAAGCCAACTTGCTTCATGGCAGAGCTATTGTCTTTTGACTGTTGGCGTTTACTGACTAAAGCATCACGACCGACAAAATCACGATCGTCTTTTAACGCAAGTGTCCAGCCCATGTTGCACTCGTAAGGACTGACGTTGTCGTCCATGTCATGACCATAGAGGTTCATGCCAGCTTCCATACGCAAGGTATCACGCGCGCCAAGACCGGCAGGTTTTATGCCATTGGCTTTTAATTGCTCAAAAAACGCTGGTGCATCATCACCATGCATGATGACTTCGACGCCATCTTCACCGGTATAGCCAGTCCGAGCAACGAACCAATCTGTGCCTTCGATGTCTGTTAAATCAGCACCAACGAAAGGCTTAAGACCAGCTAAAGTATCTGCCCAGCTAGGTTTGGTTTGCGCGAGTTTTTCAACAGCGTTTGGTCCTTGCACCGCAATCATGGCAAGCTCTGGACGCTCAGTGATGCTGATGTCAAAACCTTCGGCGACTTTATCAAATTGCGCCATGTCTTTATCACGAGTAGCAGCGTTTGAGACGATACGATATTCAGTAGCGTCTTCGTTCATTAGGTAAACGATTAAGTCATCGATGACGCCACCTTGCTCGTTGAGCATGCCAGAATATAACGCTTTACCGACAGTTTTGAGTTTATTGACATCATTGGCCAGTAGCTTTTGTAGCCATGCTTTGGTATCGCTACCTGTGACATCAGCGACGACCATATGTGAGACATCAAACATACCAGCATCAGTACGCACCGCTTCGTGCTCTTCGATTTGCGAACCATAATGGATTGGTAATTCCCAACCAGAAAAATCCACCAGCTTGCCGTCACTATCAACGTGAGACTGATAAAGAGGGGTGCGTTTAGGGGCTGAAGTGTTGGCGCTTTGAGCAGTGTTATCTTGAGTAGTGGTCATAACAAATCCTTATGTGGACATCAGCTGCATTCGATAACCAGTCGTAAAAACAAGTATCAAAGTATGAGGGCTGATGTGCCTTATCATAGTAGCGAGAAGCAATATTGCAAGGTGCAAACATTGCAACCAAGGGTAGCACAGAAAAATAGCGCAATCCGCCAAACAGACGCTGAACGTCGGTTTAAGCAAAAGCCCTATCTGTCCTGTAACCTGAGATTTTCAACACGAACCATCATTGCACGTTTTTAAAAGCACTAGCCTTAAAAAACCAAATTAAATGATGTCGCATTTTCTCCCCTTCGGTGGGTAAGGCGTCGTCCGTCCTTACCGCTCTCCAGATTTGTTATGCCTTATGTTTGGGTGTGCTACGCAATTGACGGTAGACAGCGAAACAGTCGTGACATGTGTTTTTTCAGTCCTTTTACCTGAGCGATTGGCAGGGTGGATGCGCCTTCGGTGGTCAAGTAGCAATTATCAGCGCCAGCTCATTAATATGAACGCACTTGATATTTTGCTCAAGACTCTCTCCTGAAAAACGCTTTTATTATGAAAGGTTCACCGCGCTTTTACAAGTCATCTAGGCGATTAAAGTGAATAATTTTGGCAAAAATTATTTTTTGTGAGAATAATCAATACCGTATCGATAAGTAAAGCGTTTTACGGTTGGTAGGCAGTAGTCAATTTAGCATGAATGCCTATTGCAAAACGTAAAGCGACTACTGATATTCACCCAAAATATGCTAATCTATGGCGATAGTTTCTGATAGGTCATTATTATGCATTGTGATATTTATAAATTCCCCAAACATAACGATATGTATGTCTATATTGCCCGTCCTGATTATCCTGATGATACCGACGAGATTAAAGATTGGCTTGGCGTATTACCAAAAGATTTCCGTGCCAGTTTAGGGCGCAGTAAATTTGTGATGCACTTGGACTTAGCCAATACGCCGACGCTTGCGCGCGTTGATAAAGCAGAAGTACTGGCAAAATTACAGTCGCAAGGGTATTTTGTACAAATGCCTCCGCAAGATGTGATGCGCCGCCAAGCGGAATTACGTGCACGTGAAGCACAAGACAATATTTATGATTAATGGGTATTTTTGAAGCGAGTTTTTAATCAGCTTCTTTTGGCTATGTTGCATGACAGCCAGCAAGAAAAAGTTTACGACACATTTGCGCTCATGCATTTTGGTAGAAAGTCGTGATAAACTAGCAGGCTATATGAGTGACAAGACAAAATGAGTGACAAGACAAAATGAGTGACAAGACAAAATGAGTGACAAGACAAAATGAGTGACAAGACAAAATGAGTGACAAGACAAAATGAGTGACAAGACAAAAGGTCATGTTTCAAGTGCTTATGTCTTAAGGGCTTTTGGCGATAATATATTCGATATTATGGTTCGTTGAAATAGCACACTGTCTATCGTTAAGCGCGTAAACGCGCTGCACAATTTATAAACGCAGGTAACTACACACGCATGGACTGGTTAAAAGGTATTATAAACAGCTTACCGCTGGAAGCCATTAGTGATATTCTCGGCGAAATTGCTATTTGGTGGGGACAGCTGGTAAAAGACGTGCCACCCGCAGACTTACCGATGTACGCGTATCTGGGTGGTGTCGTTATTGTGTTGGTATTGTGGTTGCTGGTCGCTCGTATGCTGCCGCGGCCGTTGGGCGGTATGAGTTGGATGATATTGTTTGCTGTGTTATTGGCACCAGGTACTGCCCTTGGCGATCCAAGTGTAATTGCCCCCGCTAGTATCGCCGTGGTTTATGCGATTATGATGAAGGACACGGCTGGCGCGATTACCAATATGCTGCCGATACTCGTGGTGTTAGTGGTCGGCTTGTTTGTGGGCTTCGTTTGGCAGCTTATTCGCGGTGCTTTTGAGTCAAGTCTAGACAAAGCGCGCAGTCGTACTGCAGAAGATACACAAGCGACCATGCAGCTGACGACTGGCAATTATTTGACAGAAGGCACGACTTTAACCGATCAAGCCACTGTTGCTGAACCGTCTAATAAAACGCCTTTAGCGGCTAACCCTAAAGCAGACGTTAGCTTAAAAAAAGACAGCAGTTTAGCTAAAAATCCTAATATGGAAAAGCTCGATAAGTAGTAAAGCAACATCAATAAAGTGCCATCAGTAAAGTGACGTCAGTAAAGTGATATTAAATTTTTGCTAGCGATGACTGGCTCTGTGCTTTAGGTTTATGGTGGCTACATAAAAGACGCTATCAATAAAAATACTGTGAATGAAAAGCACCATAAAAAAAGACACCATGCGTGTCTTTTTTTATGAAAAAACGTTTTATAACTGTGCCGACCAACCGTCAATAGGCGTTCAAGGCATCTATTATTTTTCAACAACTGCGAACGCATGAGTATTTTGGCAATCAATCATGCTGTGCTAATCTAAATGATTATTTATTTGCCATCAATTGCCTCTAAGCCTTTTCTGGCTCTTGACAGCCCTAATCTATAACAATAACTGAGACTTGATTATGACCACGACTGATAAAACGAAAAAAAGCTTTACTGGTACGCAAAACTATATTGCCACTGATGATTTGCAATTGGCAGTCAATGCAGCGATGACGCTACAAAAACCACTATTGATTAAAGGCGAGCCGGGCACCGGTAAGACATTATTGGCGGAGGAGGTCGCTGAAAGCTTAGGGATGCCGCTGATTACGTGGCACATCAAGTCAACCACCAAAGCCGAGCAAGGGTTGTATGAGTACGATGCCGTATCGCGCTTGCGTGACTCGCAACTGGGTGATGATAAGGTTTATGAGATTGGCAACTATATCAAGCCCGGTAAGCTATGGGAGGCATTTACCAGTAACGAGCGCAGTGTATTATTAATTGATGAAATTGATAAAGCCGATATCGAGTTCCCAAATGACTTGCTACATGAGCTTGATAAAATGTCTTTTTATGTCTATGAGACAGGCGAGACCATCACTGCTGCACAGCGTCCTGTGGTTATTATCACCTCAAACAATGAAAAAGAGTTGCCCGATGCTTTCTTGCGTCGTTGCTTCTTCCATTATATTGACTTCCCAGAAGAAGAAACCATGCGTCAAATCATCGACGTTCATTTCCCTAATATCCAAGAAAAACTGGTCAATGATGCGCTGGATATTTTTTATAAGCTGCGTAATGTCCAAGGGCTTAAAAAGCCACCATCAACGTCTGAGCTTGTCGATTGGTTAACGTTGCTACTGGCTGATGATATGGCGCAAGCAGAGTTGGAAGAAAACTTACGTGGTGAGAAGTCTATTCCACCGTTATATGGCGCGCTGCTCAAAAATGAAGCCGATGTGAGCTTGTTGCAACGCTTTGCTAATATAATGCGCCGTTAAACAACAGACTATTTTCAAAATGACGACACGCCCTAATAAAGCGGCTTCACTCGTCACCATATCAGCCAATAAGCGATGCGACTCTTATGTTTATCAAATTGTTCTATACCTTACGTACTTATGGTGTGCCAGTCAGTACGCGTGAGCTGCTTGACCTAAATGCCGCGTTAGATCAAGGGCTGATGATGCAGCCGCATCTTGAAAATCCAGAGCTGTCTACCTTTGCCAGTCGTGAGGATATGTACCGGCTGATTCGGCTTTGTATGGTCAAAGACGAACGCCATTTTGATAAATTCGATCGAGCAATGGCAGATTATTTCGAAGGCGTCGACAGCCTGGATATGGATGAGCTATTGGCTAAATTGACGGACATTCCTAAAGAGTGGCTTGACTTAAAGTTAGATCCAAAAAACCTAACCGAAGAGCAGCGCCGACTGCTCAAAAAATACGGCTCGTTAGAGGAGCTAATGAAAGCGCTTGAAGAACGACTTAAAGAGCAAAAAGAGCGTCATCAAGGCGGTAGTAAGTGGGTTGGTACAGGCGGTACATCGCCATTTGGTGCCTATGGTGACCATCCAGAAGGCGTGCGCGTTGGCGGTGAATCGCGTAAACGTAGCGCGGCTAAAGTCTGGGAGCAGCGTAAATACCGCAACCTTGATGATGACAGTCAGCTTGGTACCCGTCAAATTCAAATGGCACTACGAAACTTGCGCCAGTTTGCCCGTACCGGTAGCGCCGATGAGCTAGACATTCATGAGACTATTAAACGCACGGCAAAAAAAGGCGTGCTCGATATCCATATGCAAGCTGAGCGCCGTAATCGCGTCAAAGTACTAATGCTGTTCGATGTGGGCGGCAGTATGGATGTCCATGTTGAAGCCTTAGAAAAGCTATTTTCAGCGGCTAGAAATGAATTTAAAACCTTAGAGTTTTTTTACTTTCATAACTGTTTATATGACTATGTTTGGAAGGATAATAACCGTCGCCATAGTGCGCCGATGCCAACGTATGAGCTGCTCAATAAATACGGTCGTGAATATCGCGTTATCTTCGTCGGCGATGCGTCAATGTCGCCATATGAGCTGATGACAGTTGGTGGCAGCGTTGAATATATGAACAATGAGGCGGGTATTGTTTGGCTCAAGCGGGTGCTCGCGCATTTCGATAAAGTCGCTTGGCTCAATCCTGAAGATCCAGCGTACTGGCAATATACCCAAACTATCGTTGAAATTAAGAAACTATTCGACAATAAAATGTATCCGATGACCTTACATGGGGTAGAAGAGATGACCAATTATCTAGCACGTTAATTTTGACGTTTGGATAAAGATACGCCCTAACTTAAGAAACCTGTTAATCCCCATATTTTTTTATAGAAGCAGCCGTTATGACAGCATAGCGGCTGCTTTTTTATCGAAAATAATCAGTTTTGCAGTCATACGGCATTGGTATAAGCAGCAAAATATGATAACATTCATTTTAAATGAATCTTATAGAAGCGTTTTGACTGGTTCGGCGAAAAATTTGATGACAAGAATTTGATAATCGTTTGTAAAAATCAGTCGTCGTTGCTTATTTAAGCACTTCATTTTTCATATGTTAATCAACCAATCAATGTAATGAACTTATGCCATCTTCAACCATTTTAGTAGCAAGAAAGCGCGTGCAAGTACTACATTCAGTAGACTAGACGAGTTTGACGGTGCTCCTCATATGTTTTGGAATTGGTACTAATAAGAGAGACAGTATGGCTTCACCAAAGACTTTAGAAATCGTCACCGCAACTGTTCCCGTCCTTGAAGAGCATGGAACGGCAATCACCACGGTGTTTTATAAAAATATGTTTGAAGAGCATCCCGAGCTGTTGGACATCTTTAACGAAACCAATCAAAAATTGGGTCGTCAACAGACGGCTCTAGCAACGACCGTGTTAGCTGCTGCTAAACACTTGGATAAATTGGCGACGTTATTGCCACAGGTCACGCAAATCAGCCATAAGCATCGTGCTCTACAGATTTTGCCTGAGCATTATCCTATCGTTGGTAAGCATTTAATCGGTGCAATCAAGGAAGTGCTTGGCGAGGCTGCCAATGACGATATCATCGATGCTTGGACTGAAGCTTATGATGAGATTGCCTCAGTATTTATCCAGATTGAACATGGCATGTATGAGGAGGCGATGTGGCAGGGTTTTGCGCCTTTTGTAGTGACTAAAAAGGTAGCAGCTGCTACGGATATTGCGGCTTTTACAGTTGTACCAGCCAATGATAATGCAGAAAGTCATCAACAGATCGATCTGAGCAAATTGACTTTAACCGCAGGTCAGTACATCACAGTGAAAACAGATCCAAAAGACAGTGACCATGTTGCGCTACGTCATTACTCTTTGTACTCTGCTAGTACCGATGCAGGCATTCAGTTTGCGGTCAGACGCGATAACCGCAATGAGCATCATGGTTTGGTCTCTAACTATATGCACGACCAATTAGAAGTGGGTGACACGGTTTTATTATCAGCACCAGCAGGTGACTTTGCGCTCAATCAAGACTTGGTACAGCAAAATGAGATTCCGCTAGTATTGATGAGTGCGGGTGTTGGTGTAACCCCTGTGCTATCTATGTTGGAAGCACAAGTATTAGCCAATCCAAAACGACCTATTATCTGGGTTTATGCTTGCCAAAATGATGCGCATCACGCTTTCAATACTGAAGTGGAGACGCTGTTAGAAAAGGCTGAGACTGTAGAGAAGCATATTTTCTATTTTGAGTCTGGACAACTATTAGATGAAGCGTGGCTTGCTCAATTACCTAAGCCTGCTGATATTTATGTCTGTGGCTCGATGCCATTTATGGAAAGCATGATCGATGGGCTAGTGACGCTAGATCACGGTGTTGATAGCGTTCATTATGAACCGTTTGGTCCCAAGATGAGTTTGGGCGGTTAATTTTAGCTATTGTTAGCCATTAACTGTTGCTAATAATAAAAAAGCACTTGGATGACAAAGTCGTCTCAAGTGCTTTTTATTCAGTGCAATTTATCTTATTTTTATCACTATTTTAAAAATGGATACATCGCCTAATCTTTATTTTCAACCAATCCAACCATCACACCCATCTCTTTTTTATCATGCTTATCAATGCTGGGCGCATATAATGCCGACGCAATCCCGCCATCTAAAAACAGAGCATTCGGACAGTTTAAGTCATCGTTAAACAACGATGCAAATTGATAAAATGTCACTGGCTCATCGCTATTGACAAATTTTATGTGGCCGTCATCGCAAACACCTGCGCCATTACGAATCTTGAGTGAGGTGCTATCAGGATTAAACTGTGGATGTATCTCGTTATTGATAACCAACATAGGACCTGATTGGGTGGCATACCAAGGCTTCGCTTCGCCGCTGTTAAGCTGCTCGTTTAAGGCGTTGCTTTCTGTGATATGTACTTTTCCAACTTTATCCCACCACAGCACACCATTGGGCAATAAATGGAAATTGCCACCGCCTTCTTTAAGATTTAGCGATTTGATCTCTTCACCATCAATGATGGTATAACCAATCGGTGCATAATTTTCGTTATACATACCTGCATTCATAGCAAAGTTAAGTGCTTGATTGGAGGGCAATGTCGCTAATAACGTATCAAAGGTGAGTAACGATTTCGTACTATCAGGCTGCTGCCAAAATAATTTTAATGAGTAGCGACCATTCATTAAGGCTTGAGCATCAATGCTACAAACACTATAAGAAAATGGTGCATCCTGAGTCTGACACGACCATTTTTGTATCTCGCTGTCAGCAGCATCAGTGCTTATCGGTTGGCAAGCACTGACACTTAGCAAGAGTAGGGCGACTGCTCCTAAAGGTAAGGAAAGAGCGAAATTTGGCATCAATGATATATCTTTTATAGTATGGAGTGAGATATAAATAGTCAGGGCTCACGGATTTTTAATCGCTATTTCTTAATCGCTGCTAGGCGGAAATTCGCGAAAAGTATTGTTGACGTTGCCGATTAACTGCCCACCGCCAGTGATACTCGCAAAGTTACCAAGGTTCTGTTCCACCGATGTGGTGGTTTCTCTGCCTTTATCCCGTGAGTCTTTATTATAAGCAATGAGGGCGTCATCATTGGCTAAAAAGCTATCCGGGTTCGCCATGACCCACATCTGATTAAACACATCTGCGCGGGCGCTATTATTGAGTAGCGCTCCCTTATCTGTAAAATAAAAGAACTTCGATAATAGTTTTATCTGCCCATCATCGAGGCGGCGCGCGATATGATACGGTTGTAATTGGCTTGGGTGTTGTAAGCCGACCGCGCCAACGATACTGGCTAGGGATTTTAGGGTGTTTTTATGGAAGCTTGCGACGCGCTCAGCTTTGCTTGGTACATCCAGCGCTTTTTGACGATACGGGTCTTGGGTGGCAACGCCCGTCGGGCAAGTATTGGTATGGCACGAGCGTGACTGAATACAGCCAACAGCAAACATAAAGCCGCGCGCTGAATTACACCAGTCTGCACCCAAGGCAATCATACGGGCAATATCGAAACCAGAGACGATTTTACCGCTCACTCCAAGTTTGATTTTATCGCGAATGCCTGCGCCGACCAAAGTATTGTGTATTAATAAAAATCCTTCAACCATTGGCATGCCGACATTGTCCATGAATTCGACAGGAGCCGCACCAGTACCGCCTTCTGCGCCATCTATGACGATGAAATCAGGGTAGTTATCGGTTTCAATCATGGCTTTCACAATCGCCATAAACTGCCAAGGCTGACCAACACAAAGTTTGAAGCCCACAGGTTTGCCGCCTGACAACTCACGCAGTTGTTGCCAAAAAGCCACCAATTCTCGCGGGGTACTAAAGGCGGTATGCGACGAGGGCGACACACAATCTTGACCTGTCGGTACTTGACGGGTATCAGCGATTTCTTGGGTGATTTTCTCCGCGGGTAGCACGCCACCTTTACCAGGTTTTGCGCCTTGAGATAATTTGATTTCAATCATTTTTACTTGTGGATCAACCGCTTTTTCGGCAAAAGACTGCGGGTCAAAATTGCCACTATCATCACGGCAACCAAAATACCCTGTACCTAGCTCCCAAATCAAATCACCACCGAACTTGCGATGATAAGGGCTGATAGCCCCTTCACCCGTATCATGAGTAAAGCCGCCCATTTTTGCGCCTTGATTGAGCGCCATAATCGCGTTAGCCGATAAGCTGCCAAAGCTCATCGCCGAGATATTAAATACCGACATATCATGCGGCTGTTGACAACGCTCACCGCCAACCATAATACGAAAATCTTTGTTTTCTAGAGGTTGGCTAATCGCTGATTGTAAAAACCATTCTTTACCATTGGTGTATAAATTATCTAACGTACCAAAGGCATTGGTGTCGCTGACGTTCTTAGCACGTTGGTAAATTAGCGCCCGCTGCTGGCGTGAAAACGGTACTTGCTCTTTGTCATTTTCTAGTAAATATTGACGAATTTCAGGACGAAAATCTTCAAGCACATAACGAATATGTCCGGCAACGGGATAGTTTTTCAAAATAGCATGCTTTGATTGTATGACGTCATAAATCCCCAAGCATACCCCAAACCCACCGAGAATAATTAACCACCAATTTAGCAGTAGTAGACCTGCTAAAAATATCAAGATGGCAGCGCCAAAGGTACTATAACGCAGCAATAAGCCGACCAAATACGGAGAGTTGGTTTTAGGTTCAGGATTTAGATTGGTACGAGATTGGGGCATGGCTACACTCAACAGTAATACATAAATATTAAAAAGGTGACAATGATTTAAAGAGAGAGTAGGGAAAAAACCACTCCCTTATGACCATTATTGTTAGACACTGACAAAGCGCTCAGATTTATCGCCTACATCATACACATATGATATCACTGCATAGCAGTAATTGGGTAACAGAGTGCTACTGGTGATGTTGCTAGTGGCGTGATTTTAACAGACAACTTGTACCAAAGTTTTCTGCTCGTCGATCACTGTAAGCTGAATCTCAACGGGCAAAAATTGCTGAATGAGCCATGCTTGGGTTTCAGTGTGCTTACTAACGACACGCGAGGTAAACTCGCCACCGCCTGCTAACGCCAACGGTAAGAGTAATTGATCGGTTAAGTATTCATCGACCAGTGAGTCGGTGTTAAATACATAACGTTTGACTAAGCCTGATAAACGACAACCTATCTTTTCCGCTGAGCTGCGTTTTTCTCCTAGTAAAGTGAACACCTCGGCGTGATATTCTTCATGATTTTGGGTGTCAGAAACCTCATGAGTGACTTGTGCATAGCAGCTATTGCCTTCACCTATACCTTGCAATTTATGACTATGAGTGGTTATCAGCGTTTCATCAATTCCCGATTCGACCAATGATGCTTTTGCGCTGGCAAGCTCACGTTTGCAAATGTCGTACTCTAGATTGAGCACGCTCGCGACCAGCTCTATACCGATAAGCTTACCGCGTTTAGTCAGGTTAAATTGTGAAGCGCTTGCATGGCGCATAAATGGCGTTATCGTCGCTTTAATCATGCCGCCACCAATAGGCGCAAAGCCTGCTTGTACAAATTCGATACCCACGTGCATACCCAATTTCGCTAATGCAGGGACGAACGCTTGCTGCAAAAAGTCCGTGGTTGGCGCGAGTGGATTGTGCGTGCCCCCTTTTATTGTTACGGTAGATGGTGATGCTGAACCAGTATTGGAAAAAAGCAGGGCGGGTAAAAGCGTTTGTAGCACAAGACTGGTGCTGCCTGCTGATCCAATATCAAAATTATAATTGCCCGATTTCACTTTGCTTGGCGTAAAGGCGAACGCCATACTGCCCAAATGTGCGCCTGTCACGGTGGCATTTGATATTTGCTGCGAGGCTTGTACACACATCAAGTGCTGACGCATCAATCCTGATTTGGCTCGCCCAGCGCGGATATTAAACATTTCAATGGGTATACCTGTCAACATCGATAATGATAGAGCGGTACGAATGATTTGTCCGCCACCTTCGCCAGTGCTGCCGTCGATTTTTAGGGTTTTGGGTTTTGTTTTAGTCATGATAAATGTCTTTATAGTTTGGACGACTATTGATTTGTGATGTTTTTAAAATAGACTCAATGAAATGCTTCCGATGCATTTTGGGTTGCATTAAAAATAAGATTGAAACCGATTGTCAGTGTCTGGTGATAAGGTCTAAATAGTGCTGTGTGATAAGTGACAGGTACGGGGCATGAAAAGTAAAAAAGACGTTTGCCCGCAACGTCAAGTAGCCACTGCAGTATTTGTTCAACCCCCTGTTGTGGAGTGCGGGGTCTTAACACTCGCCCAGTCGGTTCCAAAAGGGTGTTTTATAGTCATTTCTCTATAAAGTTGGTGATCTAAAATTAACTATTCTACTAAGTCGATTTGCCAGTTATTGGACTGAATCACAATATTGATTTGCCGCAGTTTCATGGCGATATCGTCGGCTTGCTTTTGTAAACTAGCCACCGATACCATGACATTGTATTTAATCTCACGATGGCTATAACGATCCGTTTCGGTATGCGTGGCGGCTATTGCATCGACCAATAGTTTATGGCGCATCTCTAAGGTGTCGCGCTCAATCAACAGCGTCAGCATCGATTGACCGTCATTGTTCTTAGCAATGGCATTGGTGCGGTGAATACGCTCGATCAACACGCTCAGCTCGGTGATGATTTGGCTGGCATCGACCATTAGGGCGTTTGGGTCTTCATTTGGCGTGTCACCTTCTTGGACTTTGACATTGCTACGAATGCGTCCTTTGATTTGTGCTAGCTTCTTTTGCATATCGCTACGGATAAGTAGGGCTTCTGCGAGTTTCATTTTGGTTCTCTCTTATTTTTTATAATCGTAATATATATGTTCTATGAAAGAAAATTGCCTTTGTCGTATTTGTTAATTTGAATAACTATTTTCTTTTGTTGATGACTAGCTATAATTCAACTATCCTACAAATTTAATAGATTGGAAATCTACAGTGATAAATAGAAGTCTTCAAAATATTATTCTTAAAAGTCTTGCCTTAACATATCCGAAGGAGATAGATATAATTGGCAAAGAAATTGTTGAAGCTTTTACAGAGTCCGATATTGTTAAAAACACTTTTTATCTTAGAGAGCATGGGCTTATTAATTTTAAACAATCTAAAACTGGGCTTGGAGATTGTCCAATTTCAATTGATGATGTAAGGTTAATTGTTATAACTCATAAAGGTATTGATTTTATAGAGAATGACGGTGGGCTTTCAGCAATATTAAACACTATCAATGTACAGTTTAAGGAAGATACTTTGAAAGCGCTATTATCAAGAGAAGTCAACAGTTCTGAAGATATAGATAGCAATCAAAAACAACGGATTCAGGAAGCAATCCGTGAAATGCCTGCAGAAATGCTTAAGTCTCTTTCAGAAGACTTAATAAGAACTTCTATAAATAACTCTCCAACTTTTATAGCTTTGCTCATGGGTTGGTTGCACATAGTGCAGTAAACTTATCTGTTAAAATTATTGGCCGTGAATGTGTAATAAGTAGTGAAAGTAGGCTGAGTTTTAACCCAGCTTTATAAATCTGCAAGTTCAAGATGTTGGGCTAAAGCTGTAGCCTACGACTAATACGTAAGGTATTTTCTTTTGTGCGAGGGACGAGCACCGAGCTAAGTTCTTAATGAAAACAAAATTATGAAAAGCATATGTAGCAGTATTTAAAGAACTCAAATGTTGAGGCCATGCTTTTTAAGCTTTTGCTTTTTCTAATTCCAGCCAAGCACAGCTTGGCTCTTGCGAAGCTAAAAAGATTCCCTAAACCTTTTATTAAAGCATCTCACCCCTTAACACAAACCACCTGACGCAGTGTATGCACCACTTCTACCAAATCGCTTTGTGCTTGCATTACGTCATCAATATTTTTATAAGCCGCTGGAATCTCATCAATTACATCCGCGTCCTTTCGGCATTCTACGCCCGCAGTCTGTGCAATTTGATCGGCGACTGTAAATACCTTTTTCGCCTCGGTACGTGACATGATACGACCTGCACCATGGGAGCAAGAGCAAAACGATTCTTCGTTCCCTTTACCGCGCACGATGAATGATTTGGCACCCATTGACCCTGGAATAATTCCGTATTCACCAACGCGGGCACGTACCGCACCTTTGCGGGTCACAAATACTTCTTCGCCGTAATGTTGCTCTTTTTCTACATAGTTATGATGACAGTTCACCGCTTTTACGGCTGCATCAAACGGCTTAGGTATGATATGGCGTAGGGCTTTGACGGCTTTTTCCATCATGATTTCGCGGTTTTTAAAAGCAAAACGCTGCGCCCAACCAACCGCAAACCAATAATCATCGAAATGCTCTGTACCTTCGGCAAAGTAAGCCAAATCTTTATCTGGCAAGTTGATAAACCACTTGCGCATGTCCTCACGTGCCAGCTCAATAAAGTAGCGACCAATGGCATTACCCACACCGCGTGAGCCTGAGTGCAGCATGATCCAAACTTGGTTGGTTTCATCAAGGCACACCTCGACGAAATGGTTACCCGTACCCAGCGTACCCAAATGGTTAAGGTTATTGGTGTTTTTTAGGCGAGGATGCTTTTGGGTTATATAGTTAAAGTCATCAACCAGCGTTCCCCAACCGTTCATGACGGTGTCGTCAGGGTTCGCCCACGCGCCAACATCACGGCGTGATCCGCGACCCCGCGTTTTACTACGACCATGTGGAATGGCTTTTTCAAGCTCCGTACGCAGACCAAGCAAACTGTCTGGCAAATCGTTTGCGGTTAGGGTGGTTTGTACGGCCATCATTCCGCAGCCAATATCGACACCAACGGCAGCCGGAATGATCGCTTCTTTGGTTGGCAATACCGTACCGATAGTCGCGCCAATCCCAACGTGTACATCGGGCATCACCGCAAGCCATTTATATACAAATGGCATTTTTGATGCTTTGATCAATTGGTCGTGCGCTTTTGGATCGACAGGCACGCCCTTAGTCCAGAGTCTAATCGGCGTTCCACCGTCTTGAATGATGTTATGAGTGGTTGGTTGCATGTTGTATTCCTTAGCGTTGCAAAGTTTGTTTATTATTGAAGATAATTCTTACTTTATATAATGCTAAGGACATGCCAAGTTTTTAAGATATTCAGTATTTAGTCATAAGTAATTGATAATAAATGGTTTAATTTTTGTATTTTTTTCGAATAAAAATATTTATTTAACCATGGGCTAAAAATATATAGAAATATATCTAACTAGATAGAAAATAATATACTATTTATTAATGATAATCAGCGATAAGTAATATTATGAACAGTGATTCGAACAACAAAACTGCCGTCATCGGCTTCCTCGGCACTACTTTAGACAATGGCTTTAATGACAAGCGTTGGCAGCGTTGGCGACCAACCGTCAGTTTAGGCCTGCATGATGAGTTGCTCGTCGATGAGCTGCATATCTTATATAGCAAGCGCGATAAGCGGCTGTTTAAAATTATTAAAGATGACATGGCGAAAGTCAGTCCGAACACTACCGTTATTGGTCATCATGTGGCTTTGATTAGCCCGTGGGATTTTGCCGATGTTTATGCTGAGCTGTATGATTTTGCCGCAGGGTTTGATTTTCAGGATAGTACCGATTACTTATTGCATTTGACCACAGGTACGCACGTGGCGCAAATTTGTTGGTTTTTGTTGGTAGAGGCGGGCTTTATTCCCGCAGATTTGATTCAGACTTCCCCTTGCCCAAGACCTGACCAAGCCGATCCGCAAGGTCGCTATCAAGTAATCGATCTAGACGTCTCACGCTATGATGGCTTGCGCGCGCGCTTTGAAGCAGAAAAGCAGCAACATTGGCAAACCTTGCAAGCTAATCTAGTTACCCAAAACGCTGCTTATCAAAAGCTCATCTCCGATATCGAAAAGGTGGCCACACGCTCGACTGCACCCATACTGCTAATGGGCGCAACAGGGGCAGGAAAGTCGCAACTGGCAGGCCAAATCTACGCGCTCAAAAAAGCCAAAGCTAACAGCACGCAAGGCAAAAACACGCTTGAAAAATTTGTTGAGGTAAACTGCGCCACGTTGCGTGGTGACACTGCCATGAGTGTGCTATTCGGTCATGTCAAAGGCGCATTTACGGGCGCTGCGACAAGTCGTGATGGGCTACTAAAATCAGCTGATGGTGGATTATTATTCTTAGATGAAATCGGTGAGCTGGGGCTTGATGAGCAAGCGATGCTATTGACCGCACTAGAGGAGCAGCGTTTTTATCCGCTCGGTAGTGATGCACCGATTAGCGTGTCGTTTCAACTAATGGCAGGCACCAATAAAGACTTGCGGCAAGCGGTCGCTAATGGTGAGTTTCGAGCGGATTTATTTGCGCGTCTCAATACGTGGACTTTCTTTTTGCCATCACTCAAAGATAGGTTGGAAGATTTACCTGCCAATATCGATTACGAGCTAGCGCGCTTGGGTAGTGAACAGCAGCAGCATTATCGATTTGCCCCAGAGGCAAGGCAGCGTTATGAAAGCTTTGCGATGAGTCAGGATGCGACATGGCAAGGGAACTTTCGTGATTTGACGGCCAGTATGATTCGCCTGACCACGCTAGCTGAAAGTAAAGTCATTCGCAATGATGATGTGCAAGCGGAGATTGATCGCTTAACACATCTTTGGGAGCTGCCTGACAGTTTGAGTGGCTCGAATAGTTTAATTAATGACAATAAAGGCAATAAAAATAGCCCAAGCGATAATAACCCTGATACTAGTTTAGATAGCGAAACTGTTGAGCAGGGTAGCCATAATATTTTAAGAAGATATCTCGATGAAGACATGCTGACAACTATTGATCCGTTTGATGTGGTGCAACTGGCGTATGTGATTGAGATTTGTATTAACCACAAAAACCAAGCGGCGGCGGGGCGCTATCTGTATGCCAACTCACGCGATAAGCTAAAAAGCCCTAATGATAGCGATAGATTGCGTAAGTATCTAATGAAGTTTGGGCTGAGGTTTGATGGGTTAAAATGAAGCATCTTTCATAAGACAAAACCTATCAACTAAGCCAAGATGCTCGTACTATAGATTTATCATTTGTTCTCTTTTAAACACCACTACCAATCCGCTCAGCCAACGCCTGCAATTTTGGCACAATCATCGCTGCATATTCTTCTGATTCCCAGTTGGCACTTGGCACACTGGCATTGAGCGAATACGCATATTGCCCAGTCGCAACATCAAAGACACCAACGGCCACTGCCAATATATCAGTAGAGAACTCACCATCTGATACCGTATAGCCATGCTCTGCATAGTGCGCTGCAGCGCTGGCTAGGGCGGTTTGCGCATGGTGATATTCTTCAGCAGACAAATTTTCTTTTAGATTGCTAATGATAACTGCCTGTCTTGCTGGCGAGCTAGCCGCATAAAAAGCGCGTCCAATCGCAGTACGGTCGACGGGCACTGCCGAGCCAACTTGCAAATTGACTGATAAGCGAGCAGGGCTACGACAACAAGCGTGATAGCGCATTTCTCCTTCGACTTCGGTTGCTAAATTCACTGATACTTCATTCTCACTAGCGAACTGCCGCAGTAATGGCTCAGCCGCTGCGACCATATCGTGGCGACTCCATGCGGTAGCACTTAGACGTACAGCACTACTGCCTAGTCGATACTGCCCGTGCTCGGTCATGCGTAAAAATCCAAGCGTTATCAATGTGTGAATCAGGCGAGTGATGGTCGCTTTTGGTAGGGTAGTCATCTGACATAACTGCTGATGACTGAGCCGCTCGTACTGCTCAAAGGCCGCTAACAGAGTCAGTCCGCGCCCTAATGCAGTGACAAACTGACGATCATTATTGTCTTTACTTTGTTCAAGAATGGTGCTCATTCGATCGAGTAATGGCAGAGCTGCCGATACATTTTTTGTCATTTTATGCTCATTTTTCTTGATAAAGGTTTACAGCGCGGTAAAACTTTGTTTTAATAGATTTAAATTATGAAACTAAGTTTCGCACAGCGGAAATAGTAAGTCAATAAATTATTAAGTTAATTTATTCATTAATTACTAATCGTCGGTCAGGATGACTGATATCAAGGAGATCCACATGGCAACATCTACGCGTCCAAGTTTCGATTGGGAAGACCCATTTTTATTACGTGACCAGTTGACTGATGAAGAGCGCATGGTCACGGACAGCGCTCGTCAATTTTTTCAAAAAGAGCTGATGCCGGGTATCGTTGAAGCCAATCGTCATGAGAATTTTGACCGTAATATCATGCGTCAAATGGGTGAAATGGGTTTGCTGGGTGTCACGATTGAAGGCTATGGCTGTGCTGGTTTATCGAGCGTTGCCTATGGTTTGATTGCCAAGGAAGTGGAAGCCGTTGATTCGGGCTACCGTTCAGCGATGAGCGTACAGTCAAGCTTGGTTATGCATCCTATTTGGGCGTACGGTACTGAAGAGCAGAGAGAGCGTTATTTGCCTAAGCTTGCTTCGGGTGAGTACGTAGGATGCTTTGGTTTGACTGAGCCAGACTCTGGGTCAGATCCTTCATCAATGTCGACGCGTGCGCGCGCAGTGGATGGCGGTTATGAGTTGACGGGTAATAAAATGTGGATTACCAACAGTCCTATCGCTGACGTGTTTGTCGTGTGGGCCAAAGATGATGCTGGCGAAATTCGCGGTTTTGTTTTAGACAAAGGTATGAAAGGCTTATCAGCACCGAAAATTGAAGGTAAGTTTTCACTGCGTGCCTCAGTCACGGGTGAAATCGTTATGGACAAGGTGTTTGTCCCTGAAGCCAATGCTTTCCCAGATATCCGTGGTCTAAAAGGGCCGTTTGGTTGCTTAAATAAAGCCCGTTATGGTATCGCATGGGGTTCGATGGGTGCGGCTGAGTTCTGCTGGAAAGCGGCTCGTCAATACACGTTAGATCGTAAGCAGTTTGGTCGTCCGCTCGCCGCAACGCAGCTGGTACAGTTGAAGCTTGCTAATATGCAGACAGAAATCACGTTAGGTCTACAAGCCGCGCTACGTGTGGGTCGTCTGATGGATGAAGACAATGCCGCACCTGAGATGATTTCACTGATTAAGCGTAATAACTGCGGTAAGGCGCTGGATATCGCGCGTATTGCTCGTGATATGCATGGCGGTAACGGTATCTCTGATGAGTTCCACATTATCCGTCATGTGATGAACCTAGAAGCGGTTAATACCTATGAAGGTACGCACGATATTCATGCGCTCATCTTAGGTCGTGCGCAGACAGGCATTCAAGCGTTTTATTAATTAATGCTGGTGAATAAGTGCGAGTCAGTTTTTAGGCTATCAACGTACGTTACTGTTTGGTTTTGTGATAAGCAGTAGCGTACTTTTTCAGTTGTTATCCATCATTTATGTGCCAAAAAAATAAATGATAAATGACAATTTTATTGTCAAAAAATCAAAGAATATGCCACACAATAAGGGATTGTTATGACGGATATGGCAAATGGTGCATTACACGGTATCAAGGTGCTCGACTTATCGAGAGTATTGGCCGGTCCTTCTTGTACACAAGTACTTGCAGATTTGGGTGCTGAAGTCATCAAGGTTGAGCGTCCGCATATTGGTGATGAAACACGCCATTGGGCACCGCCAGTATTCAGCGATGATACCTCCGCTTATTACGCCACCATTAACCGCAATAAAAAATCCCTCACTGTCGATATCACCACTGATGCAGGGCAGGCCATCATTAAGAAACTGGCCATTGATAGTGATATCTTGGTAGAAAATTTCAAAGTGGGTGGTTTAAAAAAATACGGCTTGGATTATGACAGTCTAAAACAACACAATCCGCGCCTGATTTATGCGTCATTGACAGGGTTTGGTCAGACAGGGCCAGATGCCGCGCGCCCCGGTTACGATTATATTATTCAAGGGTTGTCAGGACTGATGAGTATCACGGGTCCGAGTGATGGTGAACCGCATAAAGTTGGCGTCGCAGTGGTCGATTTGTTTGCCGGGTTGCAGCTGACGATTGGTATTCAAGCGGCTTTGATTGCTCGTGAGACTACTAGGTTAGGGCAACAGGTAGACGTAGCGCTATTCGACAGTGCGCTGGCAATGCTAGCCAATGTGGGTATGAACCATTTGGCATCAGGTAAAATCCCGCCCAGATTGGGCAATCAGCATCCAAACATTGTGCCTTATCAAGTGTTTGCTGGTCAGGGGGATGCGCACTTTATCTTAGCGTGTGGGAATGATAGTCAGTTTGCCAAACTTTGTGATGTTCTTGCAGTTGATTGGCATACCGATGAGCGCTTTATGACCAATCCACAACGCGTTGCTCATCGTGAGCTGCTGTGTGGCGAATTGAGCAAAAAGTTTGCCGAGCAACCTCGTACTTATTGGTTAGAAGTTTTAGATCAAGCAGGTATTCCGTGCGGAGCAATTCATAATATCGCTGAGGCCTTGGCGATGCCACAAGCAAAAGCGCGCGAAATGATTGTCGATTTTGCCACGCAAGGCAGTCCGGTAAGAGCACTTGGCAATCCTATCAAGTTATCCGCATCACCCGTCACTTATCGTACGCCACCACCACAATTGAGCGAGCATACCGATAGTACGCTTGCTGATTTGGGCTATGACAGCGACATGATAGACAAGCTTAAAGCCGATGGGATTGTTTAGTTAGGCATCAAAAAAAGCGCCATTGGAAAAAATGTTAAACAAAGGAATGTTAAGCATGAAGATATACAGCCATGAAAACCTAAGCCTGCACAGACCACTAACTTATTTCTCTTATGGAAAGATGCATGAGCCGTTAGAGATACCAGAGCGTATGGTTGAGTTCTTAAAAGCACCAGCAGCTTTAGGGTTAGAGGTGACGACAGCTACAGATATTGGCATTGGGCCTATATTGGCGGTTCATGATTTCGGTTATGTTGAGTTTCTCAAGCATGGCTATGATCAATGGATGGCAGTTGAAGAAGATCTAGGCGCGCAGGTACAGACGGGGATTTTTGTACCGTATGACAATTCCGGTATCGGTATCATGGCAAAAGCGGCGAAGTATCAAGCCGATGATAGTGCACCTATCAGCGAGCATTCTTGGACGTCCATTTATTGGTCGGCACAGACTGCACTCAATGCGGCTGAAGCATTGCTGAACGATGATTTATCAGATACCGAGCGTGCCGAAAGTCATATACAGCTTTGCTTCTCACGGCCGCCTGGTCATCATGCTCGCAAAAGCGCCGCTGGCGGATTTTGCTATCTAAATAACGCCGCCATCATCGCCGAACATCTTCGGCAAAAATACGAAAAAATCGCCATTATCGATACGGATATGCATCACGGACAAGGTATTCAAGAGATATTTTATGATCGCAGCGATATTCTTTATACCTCGATTCACGGTGACCCCGTTAACTTTTATCCCGCAGTGACAGGGCATGCGTTTGAAAGGGGCACAGGCGTGGGCGAAGGCTATAACATTAACTTCCCGATGCCACATGGCACCGATGAAGCTGGGTTTTTTGAGTATGTTGACAAATCTATTGAAGCGATAACGCTATTTGACCCTGATGTCATTGTGCATGTCTTAGGTTTTGATGTTTACGAGAACGACCCAGAAGCGAGATGTGCGGTGAGTACGCAAGGATTTAAAATATTGGCACAAAAGATAAAGGCGCTAAACAAACCACTGATTGTTTTAGTCGAGGGCGGTTATTACTTGCAAAAGCTCAATGACAATTTGCAAGCATTTTTATCAGGGCTTATTTCAGAAGATTAACAGTTATCATCAAAATAACTGAAAGAGTTTGAAGTAAACAAGAAACTAGCAGCGTTTTAACTTGATTTATTATCGATAAAACCCAAACGCTGCTCAATTTGCTCGGCCAATTCAATCAGAACAGCACTGACCTCAGCACGCTTGGATTCATACTCACCTTGTAAAAAGCTAACCGCCATACCGGCAACGGCATTGCCGGATGCATTGCGAATATAAGTGCCTAAGCAATACATACCCTCGCGCAGTTGCCCATCGTCGAGGGAGATACGACTGTCTTGAATAGCCGCCAGCTCAGTGGATAAATCGGTAAAGTTATCGACACCGTGTTGGGTAATAGGCGTAGGGAACCCGCTGGCATAGATAGATTTTATACTGTCCATAGAAAAGGTTGAGAGCATGGCTTTGCCCGTGGCAGAGAATACTGCTGGTACGCGAACACCAGCGCGAAAGGTAAAGCCAAGCGGGGCAGGCGCTTCATGACAGGCTAAAAACACCACTTCACCTAAATCAAGCTTAGATAAGGTGACTGTATGTTGAAGAAGAATCGCATACTGGACAATGAGGTCTTTAAATAATTGGATGACGCCTTGCTGCTGCTCATACTTACCTGCCCAATACATCAAATAAGAGCCTAAATGAAAGCGGCTATCGCTGTCTTTATAAATGACATGCTTGGTCAAAAGACTTTGCAAAATATTGTGGGTTGAGCTACGTGGTAGATTGAGCTCTTTAGCAATATGAGCTGCGGTTAAAGGCTGTGAGCTATCAGTAATTAAATCTAAAATCTGAAAGGTTTTGTCCAAGGCAGGAACGGCAGTTGAGCTCATAAGGAACCTATAAAAGTCAGTAGAATTGAGACAATATAAAAATAACGCGATAAATCATCATTAAAATGAGAATAGGGGTTGCAAATGGCTGGCTATCATTCTTATAATGATGTCTCATATATAGAATAGATGTTCAGTATATTGAACACTTAACAAGTTATCAATAATTATTTAAATCATAACCTTCTATTGATTGTTATTCACTTATCGCTATAAATCTGCGAATCCTATTTGCAAACCTCAATTGACAAGGAGCGTCACAATGTCACAACTGTCACAGTCTACGCTACAGCTATCGAACCCAGATCTACTTAAACAGCAGTGTTTCATCAAAGATGGCTGGCATGCCGCTAGTGATGACTCGACTATTGATGTGAGCAATCCTTTCAACGGCGATATCATCGGTACGGTACCAAGCCTAACGACCGACGATGTGAACGACGCGGTTACCGCCTCTCATGAAGCCCAGATCCTTTGGGCAGCCAAAACCCCGAAAGAGCGTGCTGAGCTACTACAAAAGTGGGCAGACCTCATCGATGCCAATAAAGAAGACTTGGCTATCATTATGACCGCTGAGCAAGGCAAACCTCTAAACGAGTCGCGCGGTGAAGTGGGCTATGCCAATAGCTTTATCCGCTGGTTTGCCGAAGAAGGCAAGCGTGTTTATGGCGATGTTATCCCTGCCAATCAGTCACAACTGCGCCATGTCGTCTTAAAGCAGCCCGTTGGCGTTTGCGCGGCGATCACGCCTTGGAATTTCCCAGCGGCAATGATTACTCGTAAAGCCGCGCCAGCATTGGCAGCAGGCTGTACGATGATTATCAAACCTGCGACTGAAACGCCATTTTCTGCATTAGCACTGGCTGCCTTGGCTGAACAAGCAGGTATTCCCGCAGGCGTTATCCAAGTAGTGACGGGCAAATCATCAACCATCGGCGATATCCTAACGGGCGATGTACGCATTCATAAGCTTTCATTCACAGGCTCTACCGAAGTCGGTCGTACCTTGATGGCTCAATGTGCGACAACCATCAAAAAACTGTCATTAGAGCTGGGCGGTAATGCGCCATTTATCGTCTTTGATGACGCTGATCTGGAAAAAGCAGCTGAAGGCTTAATCGCCTCTAAATATCGTAACGCTGGTCAAACTTGTGTTTGTGCCAACCGTGTCTATGTGCAAGACAGCATTAAAGATGAATTTTTAGATGTGTTTGTGAAAAAAGTCGCTGAGCTAAATGTCGGTAACGGTATGGATGAAGGCGTAGATATTGGTCCTTTGATTAATCAAAAGGCGCTAGAAAAAGTGCAAGCGCTACTTAAAGATGCTTTAGACAAAGGCGCGACGCTTATCGCTGGCGGCAGCACCAATGACGCCTCAGAGCTGACTTACAATCCAACGGTCATTACCGATATCAGTGCTGAGATGGATATCGCGCACGAAGAAATCTTTGGCCCTATTGCGACTATCTTTACCTTTAAAGATGAAGCAGACGTTATTCGTCAGGCCAACGATACTATCTACGGCTTGGCTGCCTATTTCTACAGTGGCAATTATGCACGTTCATGGCGCGTCACTGAAGGTCTTGAATACGGCATTATTGGTCATAATACGGGTCTGATTTCTACCGAGGTCGCCCCATTTGGCGGTGTCAAGCAGTCTGGATTCGGCCGCGAAGGCTCAAAATACGGCATCGAAGAATATGTCGTGACCAAATACTGGTGCTCTGACGTCAGCTAATCGTTTAGCGACATACGCTCTCTTTTAAGGTTTTAATTGTTACACCGTATCGAACGGGATTCAGCACCATGAATCCCCTCTATAGCTAGCAACTAGCAATTAATAATTGTTAACTATTAGATAAACCATTCCTCAAAACCGCCATTCAATCATTGGCACTTATGTTAAAAATAAAGAAAAGGACATTCCTATGACGACTACCAATAAATCACTACTTGAGCGCCGTAAAGCTGTGTTACCAACAGGACTTGGCGTTGCTTATCCCATCTTTGCAGAAAAAGCCAAAAACTCAGAAGTTTGGGACGTTGAAGGCAATCGTTATATTGACTTCGTTGGTGGTATCTCAGTACTGAATACTGGTCACAGCCATCCAAAAATTACCCAGCGCGTGCATGAGCAACTTGACAAGTTTACCCATACTGCGGCGCAAATGATCAACTATGAATGCTATGTAGATCTTGCCGAAAAACTTTGTGAAAAAGCACCTATCAGCGGTGAGAAAAAAGCATTCTTTTTAACCACTGGTGCAGAAGCGGTCGAAAACTGTATCAAGATTGCTCGTGCGAAAACTGGTCGCCCAGGCATCATCTCTTTCGTTGGTGGTTGGCATGGTCGTACTTTAATGTGCATGAGTTTGACAGGTAAAGTGCTGCCGTACAAAAAGAACTTTGGTCCAATGCCAGGCTCTGTATTCCATGCGCTATTCCCAGCTGAAGAGTTGAATGTCACAGAAGCACAAGCGCTGCATAGCCTTGAGATGATTTTTCAAGCGGATATCGATCCTAGCGAAGTGGCAGCGATGATTATCGAGCCAGTACAAGGCGAGGGCGGTTTCCATCAAGTCACCCCATCATTTGCCAAGTCTTTACGCGATATCTGCGACGAGCATGGCATTGTCTTGATTTTTGATGAAGTGCAATGTGGTTTTGCCCGTACGGGTACGTTGTTTGCCACCGAGCAGTTGGGCGTTGAGCCAGATCTAATGACCAGTGCCAAGAGCTTGGCGGGTGGTTATCCTATCTCTGCGGTTATCGGTCGCGCCGATATCATGGATGCACCGCAGGTAGGCGGTTTGGGCGGTACATATTCTGGTAATCCACTGGCTTGTGTGGCTGCACTCGCTGTCATGGAAGTCATCGAAGAAGAAAACTTACTTGAGCGCAGTATTGAGATTGGCGACAAAATCGAAGCTTTCTTAAAGGGCTTAAACTTAAGCAACATCGGTCATATTCGTCATAAAGGCGCGATGCTCGCGTTTGAACTAATCGATAATGATGGCAAGCCTGATGTGGAAGCGACAACTAACCTAAAAGCAAAGTCATTTGAGCAAGGTTTATTATTAGCATCTTGCGGTATGTATGGCAACGCCATTCGCGTGATGGTGCCATTGACGGTTGAAGATGAAGTGCTCCAAGAAGGCCTAGATATTATCAAAGGTATCCTAACTGCTTAATAAGTATTCAGTATTTATTTATAGTGAAATACATCACTTTTAATCAAGCCTCGATCTTGGTTAAAAGGCTATCTTTAATAGCACAGCAAGATTGCCCATATGGCACTCGCTTTGAGTACATTTTTTACAACGGCGCCTTGCAAGTCAAGACGCCGTTGCTGTTTGTACTATTTGAATATGAAACAAGTAGTGCCTAGCAGCTTCGATCAAAAGGTATATATGATAATTATGATGGGTACTATCCCACTAAACAAAAAATAGTGTGACCGTCAAGGGTTAACACGGATGACACACAGACAAGGAGCAGGTTATGTCTGAATTAAAAAAATCGTTAGGGACGCTAGATATTATCGCCTTAGCATTCGGTGCTATGGTAGGTTGGGGCTGGGTAGTCTTGGCTGGTGGTTGGATTTTATCTGCGGGGACTTGGGGCGCAATGCTGGCGTTCTTGATAGGCGGCTTGGCAGTGATACTGATTGGTGTAACTTATGCCGAGCTTGCCGCATCGATGCCGATTACGGGCGGTGAGCATACCTATACGCATAGAGCGCTGGGGGTAAATGTCTCCTTTATCTGCTCATGGAGTATTCTATTTGGGTATTTTTCGGTGGTCGCGTTTGAGGCGGTTGCCTTGCCGACAGTCGTAGAGTATTTTATCCCCAATTACAATCAAGGGTATCTCTGGACCATCGCTGGTTGGGATGTTTATGCCACTTGGGTGGGCGTTGGGATGCTAGGCTCAGTCATCGTCACTTGGCTAAATATCCGCGGTATGGAAGTCAGTGCCTGGTTTCAAAAGACGGCCGTATTGGGCATCTTATTTGTTGGTACGTTGCTGTTCATTGGCGCAGTCATGTTTAATCCTGAAGGCTCAAACTCAGTACAAGCACCTGCATTTATCGGTGGTATTGGCGGTATGATGGCCGTTATTGTCATGGTGCCGTTTATGTTTGTCGGCTTTGACGTTATTCCGCAAGCGGCAGAAGAAATTGATCTGACTCGTCCTAATATTGGTAAATTTTTGATTTTATCGATTGTCGTTGCGGTAATGTGGTATGTGGGTATCGCTTGGAGTGTTGGCACGACCTTGCCACTCTTACAAGCCGAAAACTCAACGCTCGCCACTGCTGATGCGATGACCAATGCTTGGCATGGCAAGTGGGCAGGTATTTTATTAGTCATTGGCGGTGTGCTTGGTATTTTATCAAGTTGGAATGCCTTCTTGATTGGTGGTAGCCGCCTACTTTATGCCATGTCAAAAGCACGTATGTTGCCCGCCTTTTTAAGCAAGCTGCATCCAAAGTATAAGACGCCGTCGAATGCGATTTTATTGATTGGTGGCTTGGCGACACTAGCACCTTTGTTTGGTCGTAAAATGCTGGTGTGGATCGTAGATGCTGGTGGCTTTGGTATCGTTATTGCTTATACCTGTGTCGCTATCTCATTCTTAGTACTCCGCTACCGCGAGCCTGATATGGTACGCCCATTTAGAATACCAGCAGGTAAGCTCGTTGGCATGGTCACGATTGCGCTAAGTTTTGGAATACTCATGCTGTATATGCCAGGTATGCCATCCGCGCTAACCCCTATCGAGTGGTGGATTTTCTTTGGCTGGACAGTCTTAGGTATTGCGTTATATGGTTATGCAAGGGTGAAATATCCAGGTATTAGCGAGTCAATTATGGCAGAAGAGCTACGTGAATTAAAAATCGTCAATCAATTATGGTTAAAAGATAATCCACCTAAGCAATAGTTTTTTCGATGGGTTATTTTTAATAAAATTGTCCTACAAAAAAAGCCTAACAGTCAATGTTAGGCTTTTTATTTTTCTAAAAATGACTCTATCGATTACGACTTATCACGAATCAATTTATAATTTAAAAACTCAGTAATACCAAGAGTGCCAAGCTCGCGACCAAATCCTGAGCGTTTAACGCCGCCAAACGGGGTATTGGCTTCGCTACCAGAAGGCGCATTGATAGTGACCATACCGACTTCTAATTTGTCAGCAATCTCAGCGGCTAGCGCAGCATCTTGCGTTTGGATAGAAGCGCCAAGTCCGAAAGGCACATCATTAGCTATCTTGATGGCATGATCGATATCACAAGCTTTGTAGACGACCGCCACAGGACCAAATAGCTCCTCACGATAAACATCCATAGACTCAGTTACATCTGTCAATACCGCAGGCTTAAACCACGCACCCGGCTTGTCTTTGACCATGCCCATGCCGCCTTCGACCAATACGGTCGCGCCTGCTTGAATGGCGCTATCGAGCTGTTCTTGCAAGTTAACTGCGGCTGCCTTTGAAGACATTGGACCAATGAAAGTATCTTCATTAAGTGGATCAGCGAGTGCCATATTGCTTACGGCATTAGTAAACCCTTCAACGAATTTATCATACACAGATTCGACGACGATAAGGCGTTTGGCAGCATTACACGCTTGTCCTGTATTGCCAAAACGACCAGAAATAGCCCCTTTTATAGCTTGTTCGATATCCGCATCAGCTGCAACGATAAAGGCGTCTGAGCCGCCAAGCTCTAGCACGACTTTTTTCAGCGCGCCGCCTGCTATTTTAGCAACCGCTTGCCCAGCTCGCTCAGAGCCTGTTAGCGAAACGCCTTGTACGCGGCTGTCTTCGATGATAGTCGCTGCTTGCTCATTGGTGGCAAACACATTGTTATAGACACCCTCAGGTAAGCCAGCATCTTTTAGGATATCAGCGATGGCTTCTGCAGTCTTAGGACATTGCGGTGCATGCTTTAGAATAACGGTATTGCCTGCCATAAAGTTTGGCGCGACAAAACGTGCCACTTGATAGTGCGGGTAGTTCCACGGCATGATACCTAATAGAGCGCCCACAGGACGTTTCTCTACCGAAGCTGACCCTGAGTCAACATCAATGGTACTAGGTGCTAGTAGCTGCTCAGCGTTGTCTGCATAATAGCGATAGATATCGGCAACTAGACCGATTTCACCTTTTGCTTGTGCAACGGGCTTGCCCATCTCGTTGGCGACGATACGAGCCAGCTCGTCTTGACGTTCAAGATAGATATCGGCAATTTTATGAAGTATGGCACTGCGCTCATCCAATGAAACCTGACGCCAGTCTTGATAAGCGGTATCGGCTTGTGCAATAGCGTTCTGGATGTCCTGCTTAGTTGCCGTAGGGTAGGTGGCTTCTACTTCGCCAGTGGCTGGGTTATTAACTTGATAATCGCTCATAGCTATGTCCTTTTTTAAAATATTATTGGGTTCAAAATCCATTTGGGTCTATATTTTTATGCGTGTGTTTTTAATTGATGATTTTAGTTAATGCTTTTAATTGATGATTTTGGCTGCTGCTGAGTAATACAGTGAATATTACCACCGCCAAAGACAATCTCCTTTGTGCGTACTCCCACTACCTGATGCTGAGGAAATACTTTTTCAAGCTGCTCGATGGCTAATGAATCATTTTTATCATCATATTGCGGTACGATGATAGCCTCATTACAAATTAAAAAATTGGCATACGAGGCGATACAAACATCACCAGTCTGACGCGCCTTGGCATCGTCAGATTGTTCAATATCATAGTTCTCAGGTAAAGTAACAGATTGCTCGGTACAGCAAAGCTTATGGACTTTTAGGCGGCGACCTTTGGCATCGGTCATATTAGATAGCTGTTTATAGGCTTTTTGCGTTGCTTCATAAAATGGATGCTTAGAATCATCAGTGTATAAACAAACCACTTCACCAGGGCGCGCAAAGCAGGCAATATCATCAATATGACCAGTGGTTTCGTCAGGATCGATACCGTCATCAATCCACAGTACTTTTTGCACATTAAGATAGGCTTTTAACTTGTCTTCAATTTGATCTTCGGTCAGGTGCGGGTTACGCCCAGGGCTGAGCAGACACATACGTGTGGTCAGAACCGTGCCTTCACCATCGACATGAAATGCACCGCCTTCCATCACAAAGTCATCCGTTCGATAGCGTTTGATATCTAGATGGTCACATAAGCGTTCAGCCAGCTTATCATCGTCATCCCACGGCGAGTATAGCCCGTCATAGTTGCCGCCCCATGCATTGAATGTCCAATCACAAGCGCGTAGCTCACCTTTATCATTGATTAAAAATGTCGGGACGGTATCACGCGCCCAAGCATCGTTGCTGGGCATGGATATGACGTCGATATCAGCAGGTAGACTATCGCGGCATGATTGGTAATTATCAGGATTGACCAATATGCCAACCTCACAAAATCTGTTGATTGCCAATGCGACATCAGCATAAGATTTCTGAGCAGGAGCGGCTTGCTGTCGCCAGTTATCAGTACGGTATGGCCATACCATCCATATTTTTTGTATAGGCTCAAATTCTGCTGGCATGTAAAAGCCGTCTTGTTGTGGTGTCGTATCAGTCAGTAATATGGACATAAAATCACCTTATCGCACTCAAGCGACTATAAAAATAGTGAGAGTCAGTTAAAAATATAGAGACCGTATTATCCATGAGTTAGCAACGTGCCATACATCGATGGACGACGATCACGGAAAACGCCCCATTGCTGACGTTCGATAGCCAGTTGATCTAAGTCAAAAGTCGTACTAAGTATCTGTTCTTTATCTTTAGATGCTTCTTGGATGATCTCACCGCGACCATCCGTGATAAAAGAGCCACCATAGAATTGCATGGTGCTGTCGTTGCCATTTTGGCTGATGGTTTCAGTGCCAATACGATTGGCTGCTACGACTGGCATGAGATTAGCGGCAGCATGACCTTGCATACAGCGTTGCCAATGGCCTTTTGAGTCGATGTCCAATGTTGGCTCATTACCAATCGCAGTCGGATAAAACAGTATTTCTGCACCCATTAATGCCATGCTACGAGCACACTCAGGGAACCATTGATCCCAGCAAATACCGACACCGATTTTGGCATATTTGGTTTGCCAAACCTTAAATCCTGTATCACCAGGGGTAAAGTAGAATTTTTCGGCATAAGGAATGCCATCTGGTATATGCGTTTTACGATAAGTGCCAAGTATCTCGCCATCGGCATCAATCACGGTCACGCTATTAAAAAAGGTATTGCCTGATTTTTCATAAAAGCTAATCGGCAATACTACCTCTAAGTCTTTAGCCAACTGTTTGAAGTGATTGATGGCCGCATTATCCTCAACTGTGGTCGCAAGGGTAAAGTAATCAAAGTCATGAACTTGGCAGAAGTAAGGCGTTTCAAACAACTCTTGTAGCAAAATGATATTGGCACCAGCGTTGGCGGCTTTGGTGACCAACTCAGTCGCAGTGGCAATATTTTGTTGTATATCCCAACCACATGCCATTTGAGTCGTAGCAACGGTAACATTTCGCATGATTAAATCCTTATCGTATTTATTAGTGAGTACCATATAAAAGGCTTGTTTTTATTGACTAACGAATAATTTCTCATTGCCCGTTAGTCAATGATTACAATAATAGCGTTAAGGTTGGCTTAAGCCATCATATAACCCAATCCTAAGAAGGTGACGACGGATAAACCCGCACCGAGCATGGCATAGGGGAACTGGGTAAAAGCGTGCTGCATGGGGGAGCAGCCAGCGCCTTGCGCGGCAAGTAGCGATGAATCACTAAAGAAACAAGCATGGCTACCAAATGATGATGCTGATAACAATGCGCCAATCATAAGAGGAGTGCTAACGCCTAGTGCAATAGAGATTGGAAAGACAATCGGCATGGCAAGGACATACAGCCCCCAGCTTGATGATGTGGCAAAAGTTAAGAAAGCCATGACGGCAAAGATGACGGCAGGGAAAATAATAATCGTCATATAAGGCGTGATAGCTTCAATCACATATGAGGTCATGCCAAGCTCATCATTGATGGCTTTTAAGAAAAAACCGCCGATGACAGTTGAGAGCGGATAAAGCATGACTTTAAAGCCTTTAAAGATGGCTTCAACTTGCGTCTCAAAACTTAAAATGCCTTGCATCCAATAGACAACGACGGTCACAAAACAGGTCAATAATGCACCGCGTAAGAGATCGATTTCGAAGTAGACCGTCGAGACAATTAACAAAATCATTGGGAAAGCGAAGTTTGCGATATTGGCTTTGAACGATAGCTTGCGTTTGGCTTGGACGTTTGAGATCAGTTGCTCTTCGACAAATGCTTCAGGAACAGGATTACCCGCTTTGGCGCGTGCCTCGGCTTTTTTCATCGGTCCCCAGTCACCCAAAATGCCATAGGCGACCAAGAATACAATCAAAAGTGCAAACCAAGCATACGCCATATAAGGAATCGCGCTGATATAAAGCCCAATACCTTCACCATCGCCAGCCACGCCGTTTTCTTCTAAAAGACCGGCAAAATAGACCGCCCAAGTAGAAATAGGCACGATAATACACATCGGTGCGGCGGTTGAATCGACGATATAAGCAAGCTTCTCACGAGAAACGTTATAGACGTCAGTGAGTTTTTTGACGGAGGTTGATACGGCTAGACAGTTTAAATAATCATCGATAAAAACCACCACGCCCAAAGCAAAGGTGGCCAATAATGACTGACGGCGCGACTTAATGATTTTTTGTAGCCATTCACTAAAGCCATCTAGACACCCACTGATCTCAAGCAGTTGAATGAGACCGCCCATCAGACCGCAGACCAGAACAATCCAAATAATGGTCTCATTCCCCAGCACCATCGACATGTTGTCTGCAAAAGGGGAGACCAAATCAAAAGGATTGAGCATCACGAGGCCAGCGACACAGCCTGCGATCATGGATTCGAATGGTCGCCTAGAGACAATGGCAGTGACTAATACTAGTAATGTTGGTAGTAAAGATAAGGCGCCCCAAGATTGGTCTGGGGCACGGCTGGTAGATAGCCAAGCAAAAGCCAGATAGATAACGACGGCTACTATGACGGTGAGAAATACTCGCTTATTATGATACTGTCCTTCGACCGCATCATTTAGCTTCATGTTCATATTTACGCTCCCTGTAAAACCTCATTGTTTTTTTAAACAAGCTCTATTCTATGGTTGACGCGCGACAGACAGTAGCGAATCAACTGTCTATCGGGCCCTATCACAACAATCCGTTGCTATGATAGATCACTGTAACGACCGCTTTTAAAATAAAAACACCTTAGTCAATGTTTATTATTCAAAGCTTTTATGCGTTTACATGCCAGTGGTATCTTTTAGCGCATACCACCATGAGCCCATAACCGAGTAAGGGACTCGCAGCGCTCGACCACCTGGGAACGGAATCCAAGGAATTTGTGCAAAAGCATCGAACTCTTTAGTTTTACCATTGATGGCATCGGCTAATATTTGTCCAAATAGATGCGAGCCTGTCACGCCATGACCACTATACCCATGGGCGAAATATACTCGCTCATGTAGTTTGCCCATTTGTGGTACGCGGGAAAAAGACAACGCAAAGTTCCCACTCCACGCATAGTCGATTTTTACATCACGTAACTCTGGAAAAATTTTCGTCATATTTGGTCTAATTTTAGCTGTGATGTCGGCGGGGTCTTGACCACCGTAGACTGTACCACCGCCGAATAACATGCGCTTGTCTGCTGAGAGGCGATAGTAATCCAAAATGTAGCGGACATCTTCGACACAAACATCGGTTGGCAGTAACTGGTCTGCTAAATCACCCAGCGGCTCGGTGGCGATAATTTGCGTCGATACAGGCATAACACGGTCAGTCAGTTTAGGGATAACTTTATTGAGATAGGCATTGCCGCATAGCACCGCTTGCTTACAAGTCACGGTGCCAAACTCGGTGATGACTTTGATAGCATCGTCAGCATACTCAATATCAACCACTAAGGTGTTTTCATAAATGGTGCCGCCGCCTTGCTCAATGGCCGCTGCCTCACCTAGGGCAAGATTCAATGGATGGACGTGTCCACCGGAGTGATCGATGACTCCGCCCACATAGGCATCTGATTTTATATGCTCTTGGATACCGCGCTTATCGAGCATCTCTCTATCATGCATACCATGGCTCTCCCACAGTGCATGCGTTTCTTGTAAATCTTTTAGCTGCCCATTATTTAATGCCGCAAAGATGTTTTTTTCTTTGAGATCACAGCTGATATCGTAGTCTCTAACAAAACGACGAATGATTTTGCCACCGCGGGTCACGAGCTGACCGACGAAGTCTGCATTTTCTTGACCATAAGACTTTTTGATTTTTTGTAGGCTCGCATTTAGACCATTGACAATTTGACCGCCATTACGCCCTGATGCGCCCCAACCAATTTGCGCGCCTTCCAGTACCACGACTTCATGGTCGGTTTCAATGAGATGCAGGGCCGTGGATAAACCGCTATAGCCGCCGCCAACCACACAGATCTCCACTTGGATGTCATTCTTTAGTGTTGGTCTATCCGGCTTAGGATTACGACTGGCTGCATAATAGCTATCAGGATATTGTCCTTTGTCTGAATAATGCGGAATATTACGCGTGTTATTCGAGGATAGGTTTTGGTTCGTTGCTGCATTGCCGTTTAAATTGCTACTTGAGTTGCTATTTGACATATCAAACATCCTGTAAATAGGTGAGGTATTCAAGGTTGGTCACTTGCTGAGCAAAGCGTTTGGCTTCTTGCTTTTTGACCGCGATCAACAGCTCAATCATCTCGCTTGGGAACAGCGAATCAATTACATCACTGCTTTCAAATTTGCGGATGGCGGACAGCCAGTCAAGTGGCAAGGTCTTAAGCTCTGCTTCGTCGTAAGTAATACTATTAATGGGTTCTGGCGCTTCTAGCTTGTTTTCGATGCCATACAGCATACCTGCCAGGACCGCACTACAGACCAGATAAGGATTGGCGTCTGCCCCAGAGACACGGTGCTCGATACGGCGTGCTTTTGAGTCACCACCAGGAATACGTACTGCCGCCGTGCGGTTTTCATAACCCCATGACACATTGTTTGGCGCTAGCGTACCGGGTGTGAAGCGGCGATAAGAATTCACATGTGGGGCAAATAACAATGTGCAATCTGACATGGTCTTTAACAATCCGGCGACTGCATGGCGCAAGATATCTGAGCCTTCATCTGACCCATCATCGAAGACATTATTGCCGTCTTTATCTAATAAGCTGCAATGCACATGAAAACCATTCCCCGACTGTAGACCAAAAGGTTTTGCCATGAATGTCGCGGTGAGTTTACGGCGAGCAGCGACGGCTTTGACGACCTGTTTGAACAAAATCGCATCGTCAGCGGCTTTTAGTGGATCGTCTACGTGTAATAAATTAATCTCAAACTGACCACAGCCATTCTCTGCCAACGCGGCATCTGCTGGGATATCGAGCTTTTTGCACTGTGCATAAACTTCGTCTAAAAATTCATCGAATTGTAATAGATCATTGATACTCAAAATTGAGGTTTTATTCAGTCTTAGCCCGCTTTTGGGGCGGATAGGTGGTCTTGGGGTTTCGCCTTCAGTATAGTCAACCAAATAAAATTCCAGCTCAGTGGCCATCACTGGAGTCAAACCAAGCGCTTTGAATTTTTTGCCAATGTAATCCAAAACGTGTCTGGCATCACCGTAATAAGGTTCGTTATTTTCTGTATAAAGCCAAACGGGCAATAGCGATGAAGGCGCGCTGGTGTTGAGAAGTGGGTAGGCGGCACGACCAGTAGGACGGGCAATGGCATCTATATCGCCATTACATTGAGAAGACTCGATGACATCAGCACCCCAAATATCAACGCCCAAAATAGATAAAGGCAATCGTATCGCACCGTTTTCTGCTTTTTCCATTTGATTGAAAGGGATGCGCTTACCACGAAGTAAGCCATTAATATCACCTGCCGCAACATAAACGTATTCTGTGTTGTTTGCAGATTCGACCATTCCATTGGTTGTCGTCATGTCTATTCTTCCTATGAATTTTTAGAATTACTGGGATTATTGTCAATACGGATACTGCTGGCGCATCGTCTTTTAGTGATATTTATAACCAATGCTTGGTAAAACAGCGATTGATTACCTCTTATTTAAACAGTCTCTATGTGTCTCTTTAGGTTTCTCTTTATATTTCTCAAAACCGATTTTATTAATAATATGAATTCTTTAGATTTCGCTGTTCTTAGCCCTTAACATCGAGATATAAACGTCAACCCTTGTTTAATGTCTCGCTGATGACTTCCAATATAGGTGTGAAAAATATAGTTGTCAATTTTTATTTAAAATTATCTCAAATTAATGCATTTATTCGATTTTATTATTAATATCGGTAATATTGAAATTTATAGTTTACATTTTATGAGATGCTGTGTTAAATTTTAGCTAAATAAAGGATTGAACAATATAGACGATGAGGTCTATTTGTTATAACTAGGGAAGACGGTATGAAAAATTCTAGACCTATTATTGCTATTGTTTCTTGTCATAAGATGGTTGATGGGCAGCCAGCACAAGCGGTGTATCAAAAATATGTCGATGCCGTGAATTTTTATGGTGGCAATCCCATACTGCTGCCAAACACTGCTGCCGATAGCGAAAACTTTGAAGCGCTACTGAATATCGCAGATGGGATTTTGTTAACGGGCAGTTATAGTAACGTGGCACCAACGCGTTATGGCGCGACGCACATCGAAGCGAAACAAGACTTGGGTCGTGATGAGCTGAGCTTTAAATTGTTGGATTATGCAGACAAGACTGGCACTCCATTACTAGCGGTTTGCCGAGGTTTGCAAGAGATGAATGTGCATTTTGGTGGCACGCTACATCCTGATTGGCGGGAAGTAGAGAGGTTTTATGAGCCACATTTAGAGGACAATACTCAGCCACTTGAAGTGCAGTATCAGCCAGTTCATGACGTGATTATTCAACCAAATGGCAGGCTTGCCGCCTTTGGTGAAAAATGGCACGTTAACTCGCTACATAAACAAGCAATCCATAAAGTAGGCGCGCGTTTATCAGTTGAGGCTCTAGCGCCTGATGGTTTGGTCGAAGCCATCAGCTTGTTGCAACATCCATTTATGATTGGTGTACAATGGCATCCTGAGTTAAATTATGCACAAGACGACTTGTCCAAATTTCTATTCACGGAATTCATTCACTATGCCAGCAAACCCCAAACTGAATAGCACTACTGAAGGCAATGTAGACAATGCCAGCACTGATATTGATATTAATAACGGCATTGACGCTGATGTTGCCAGCGATAAGGCGGCTGATATCGGTACAGATGACGACATCAGTGGTGATGATGAAGATGAGCTGACAGACTCTGAGACAGCGATGTCAGCCGAAAATGACGAGTCGCCAGAAGAGGATATCGGTAAAAAGATCAATCAGCTGCGTCTCGCAAAAGGCTACTCGCAACGTAAGCTTGCGAAATTGTCGGGATTAACCAATACTTCTATTAGCTCCATTGAGCGCAATAAAGTCAGTCCAGCAGTGAATACGCTAAAGGCAATTTTGGCGGTATTGGGTTCTGATTTGACCACGTTTTTTAGTGATGAATGGAAGGAACCAAAGGCGAGAGTTGTAGTAACGCCAAAGGATTTGTTGGAGCTGAGCGAACCGAGTAGCAGAGTGTCACTAAGACAGGTATATAACTGTAGTACCACCAAGAATTTGGGTTTTTTGATTGAAGTGTATCAACCGAACAGCTCAACGGAAGAAAAAATCGCCCACGAAGGTGAAGAGATTGGCACCGTTATTGAAGGCAAAATTCTTATCCGTATCGATGAGACGACGTATCTCTTAAACCAAGGGGATAGCTACGTGATTGATACCATTCGCCCGCATACTTTTATCAACCCTACTGATGGCGTGACTCGCATTGTTAGTGCGCACACCCCGACGACTTATTAGGTGAGCATTTTAATAGCCATTTAAGTTGATGTTTAAATAGCCATGGTGATTTCACGCGCTGCTTCTAAAAATAGAAGCCGCGTTTTTTTTGTATGAAATAAGTCATTGTGAAAACACGCCCTAGCAGGCTGTTAGATATTAATCTGAGTAATAAAGTGGTAGGCTTACAGGTCTTTATGATCTTGAAGCGTTTCTGAGTCAGTAAGCGGATTTGAGGTGCTTATCGCTTTAGGTTTTTCTTTGATAAGCTTTACTTTGGTTTGTTTATCGGCTGGTGCAAGCGGGACATAAGCAGACTCAGGCTTCTTACTAGTGGGTTTAGAGGATTTTTTTAGCGTCTTGTTAATTCTTTTGACAGCAGCGGCATCGCTTGCAGCTTGTTCCTCTGCGAGTGAGTCGTCATATAAACCTTGGTAGACAGCGAGGGTTTCTTCAATCATCTCACGCATGGTGAATTTATTGGTCATTTCAGGGCGTGTGATGCTTTCTAATTGATTTCTCACGGCTTTACATAGCGCATTGGCATTGTATTTTTTGACCAGCCCTTGAGGATATAGCGGTTGTAAAATCTCACTAAATGCGGCCTGATCCCAACCAATAACGGGTGTACCTAAATGAATCGCTTGTAAGGCGTTGATGCCGATTGATTCAGGCTCATTCGCAAGCGCCATGACGATATTGGCGGCTGAGAGCCATTCACGCATGTCATTACGTTTGCTGCCTACATAAGTAATGCGCTCAGACAGTCCAAGCGTATTGCTGCGTTGGCGAAAATCTTCATGCGCCACATCACCTTCGCGGTAATCATCGTCCATAATAATGACGTGAATATTGGGAAATTGTTCTTGGAGATTACCCAAGATATCAATCAGCCATTCTTGCCCATATTCATTGCCAATAATGGTCGGAAAAACCAACCATTTTTTGTGTTCAAGTTCAGGATATTCGGCAAAGGTATGGCGCAGCCAATACACAGAAGGGTTGTGTCGATACGGATAACGGCGCGTATCGACACCACGATAAATACGCTTAATAACTTTGGGTTCTAAATCCTCACGGCGCAGGCCTTTTTTTAGATAATTGGTGACGCTATCAGAGACCGTGATGATGGTATCGACATCAAGCAGCGCTTGTGAGTATTTATTAATCGGATAAAAACCATACATGGTTGACACTAGCTTTGGTATCCGCTTGACGCGGGCGCGGCGCAATGCCAAATGCAGTATCCATGCAGGTGTGCGTGAGTGCACATGGATCACGTCAGGATCGTACTCTTCAATTAAACGCCGCAGCGCCGTGACTTGTAGTAACGACAGCCAAGACTTTTTATTCATATGCAGCTGATGATAGTTATTGCCATCACGCTTGAGGCGTTTGACCAGATCATTATCTTCATCGGCGCTAGAGACGATGATGGATGTATGGCCGTTTTTGACCAATGCGCGCCCAAGATGAAAAATACCGCGCTCGGATTCATCATGCTTTAAAGACGATAATAAGCGCATAACTTTCATAATGGCATTGGTGACCAGTTGATAATAACAAGTGGCTATTGTCAGTTAAAAGCCGCCAAAACTCAACCATCAAGATAAAAAGATAAGGTTATATGGTCGAGTTTCTAAGAGAGAGACGCATAAAGGCTTGAATCGAAGGATAAAAGTCATTAGCGACGTTTCTGTAAATGCTCAGCATTGGGAAGTACTTGTTTTTCGCTTAAGTATTTCCAATAGCGCTGCGGCAAGTATTGCTTATGCAAACGTGGGTTTTTACGCTCTTTGATATTGACGTTGGTAAAGTAACCTTGCCAAAATTTTTGATAGCGCTGCTCATCCTCGCTATGAATGCTGGCAGGATTGCGCAGCACGGCATTATCTAAATCAGTGATGGTTTGCAGGGCAGCGGGGCGTTTAGGCGTACTTTTGCTTTTATCATAATAAATGCCATAGCCACGGGACAAATCATAAATCGCCCAGTGTTGGTCTTGGTAGCGCTGACGAAAATGCTCGCCAATCAAAGGCAAGACATTAAAATCAGGCTCCACTCGCGCAAAATAGATATCGTTAGTAGTATGCTCAAAACGTACAAAGGCTTCCATACGATGTTTCTCACGACCAACAGACTTGACCGTTTGCACCAGCTCTAAGACATTGAGATTACCCAAGTCTTCCATAATATGGCGGCTAGGATAATCGATGGCATATTTGACCACTTGAAATAGAGTCGTACCGATATTGTCTTTTTCGGATAAAAATCCCCAGAGAATATTGCGCATACCTGAACGACCTAATAACTTATGCAGCTTGGTGAGTACGCGTTCGGCATTGTCTTCATCAGTAGTAACGCTAGTCGCTTGTGCGATTAATGAAGGTACATAGCAGTCTTGAGCGATTAACTGTAGAGAATCATCGTTTTGCAGTTTATTGGCATAGACATAAAATACCGCACTCAGCCAACCCTCAAAAATTGGCTCATAAAGCACGATGCTGGGCGTTAAGTGACCGACAACGAAGTCATTATTTTGCAGCAGTTGTGACATCTATATTCCTATTTAAAATAGCTCCAATTAAAACCGTACTCATTAAAACCGCACTTATCAAAACAGCGCCATTTGCCCATTACGCTGGTCTTTATACTTGGTCTGAGTCTGTGCCAATACATATTGCCGGAAGTTATCACGCGTTAAATGCGCTAAATGTTCGTTTTTACCAGTCGTTGCGATAAAGTATTTGGCGCGATTGACCGCCGCGCCCATCTTTTTCAGATGATAAAGCGTCAACTGATTAAACTTGCGCGCCTTTACTATTTTTTTAGCCGTCTTAGTACCAATGCCCGGGATACGCACAATCATCTCATAGCTTGCGGTTTGAATATTGACCGGAAAATGCTCACGGTGTCGGATTGCCCAAGCCAGTTTTGGGTCGCAGTCCAAATCCAAAAATGGCGAGTCTGGTTCAACGATTTCATGCGCACCAAAACCATAAAAACGCATCAGCCAATCCGCTTGATACAGACGGTTTTCACGTATCATCGGCACTGGCGTTCCAATCGCTGGCAAGCGACTGTCGGACAACATCGGTACATAGCCAGAGTAGTAAACGCGTTTTAAATCATACTGTTTATAAAAATGACTCGATAACTGAATTACTTGCAAGTCAGTCTCGTTACTCGCGCCAACAATCATCTGACTGGTTTGACCTGCTGGTACAAATTTCGGCGCTTTTTTATGCGTTTTACGGCTCTCTTTGATCGTAATAATTTCAGTTTTAACCGTTTCCATCGGTGCTTTTAATTCATCATGTGATTTTTCTGGGGCGAGCAGTGCTAGACCTGATTTGGTCGGAATCTCGATATTAACGCTTAAGCGGTCAGCATACAGACCAGCTTCTAATAGCAGCTCTTTAGATGCACCCGGAATGGTCTTTAAATGGATATAGCCATTAAAGCATTCACGTGTCCGCAATATCTTAGCGACCTCAACCAGTCGCTCTATCGTATAATCGCCACTTTTAAAGATACCTGAGCTCAGAAACAACCCTTCGATATAATTACGACGATAAAAATGCATGGTTAAATCAACGACTTCCTCAACACTAAAAGCCGCGCGCGGAGTGTCATTGCTTTTACGCGAGGTGCAATAAGCGCAGTCGTAAATACAATGATTGGTTAAGAGGATTTTTAACAAGCTGACGCAGCGACCATCTTCAGTGTAGCTGTGACAAATACCAGTTGCAGAAGCATCGCCCAGGCCACCGCCTTGGTTTTTGCGCGTGCCACTCGATGATGAGCAAGAAACATCATATTTAGCAGCATCCGCTAAAATATTGAGCTTGCCTTGTAGTCGTTCATAATTGATGGTGGCCATAAGATTACCAATTCATTTATTAGCTATTATTTTAGCAAATTGGCTTGTAAGTCACTGGAATTATTGAAGAAATATTGATTTAATGCGACAACTGTTGTCGTGCTATTTATGAGATTTTTTAATTATGAGAGCAGGGATTAGGCAACGTTTGAACCACTTCCTCTGAGAAGTGGTTTTTGATAATCAGACGTCCTTTTTCATCGAACTCAGCATCGTACTTGGGATAAATCGCAGATTCACTATTGCCATGAGTTGAAGGTAAAGCTACCTCTTTATCGGAGAAAAAATGACGGGCAACCCAGAGCTTTTGGTCATTGTTATACTCAACACTACACTGACTTTTTGTATCAAAGTCAAAGTATAGGTCAAAATTTTGTTTTTTATCCCCACGACCAAATAGTATATTAGTGCCGCATGGACTACCACAGCCGATATAGACATGATAAGTATCTTTATCGATTCTTTTGAGCGAAGTATGGTTCCAGCCGTAGCCACCCATGTCATCCATAAGCACGGTTTCTATCACTTCGCCATTATTTAATGTTTCGCTTTTAAGGATGTAACCATCATCACAATATTCATTATCGTTCTTAGTTATATATGCAGTACAAATTTTCGACATATAAAAGCTAGCATCAAATTCTGGTTCGGCAGCTTCAGCCCAAGATATAGAACTCAAAATACAACCGTAAATAATAAAAACCAATGTAGAGAGAGGAGTAAATTTATACATGGAAATAATGACCGGATATTTGTTTTGAGTTAATAGCACTATAGCAAAAGGTTGGTTGTTAAGGAATGAGGTACGCTCATCAAAAAGGTCTTGCTGACTAAGAAATTAGCCGGCAAGACCTTTTATTAATTTTAAGATTTATTAAATAACAATACTTTCAAATCTAAACTTTAAAATCTAATTTTCACTGAACTTTCGCACGTATAACAACCGTTTGCGGTGCATTAGCAGGAAGGTCAACCAAGTTCCATTTGAGTCCAGAGTAATTTTCTTTGATAACTACAGTGTTGCCAACTTGTTGGATAGTCTGATAACTGTCGCCGCCTGTTGTCGCAAGCGTTGGTAGTGGGCTATTCAATGATACCAATTGCACGCCATTTGGCAGTGACACCATGGCATTGATGTCAGTGACGGGTTGTGCCGTGGTATTGGTATAAGTGGTGTGGTATTCGATGATGTCGCCAGGTGCGATATGGTTCGCAGGTACAGCCACTTCGCGACCATCTTTGTTTTTTAATATTTTCATCACTTTGGTTTGTGCATTCACCACGTCAGGCGTACTAAAGGTCGGTGTAAGTTGCAGAGCATCTAAAGACGTAGATACTATTTGCGTCGTTGCAGGTTGGTTCGTCACGATGGTTGTCGTTGGCGTATTGATGACTGGCAATTGGGTAGCCGTCGTCACAGGCAATACTTGTGTCACGCTAGTCGTCGGCACGGCTATGACATCAACGTTGCTGGTTTGATTGGTCATCTGGTTAGTCACAGGTACGCTCGTAACTGTGGTGCTGCCTTGGGTGACGACCGTATTGTTCGCACCATTACTGGCGACTTGGCGAACCGTATAGCGTGGAACGTTAGTTACTTGAGTCACCGCATAAGGCATGCCGTCTTGCATAGTGATGCCGTGAGGTGTCGCTGTAATGGTCGCGGTTTTACCGTCAGAATACTGCTCAACGACGGTAGTGCTACTACCAGCAGACGAAGTGATGGCGATCTCAGGCGCAGCATGTGCGGTAGATACCGTCAATAAAGCGCCTGCTAAGATTGTTGGAATAGCAGTGCTTAACACGCTTTTTTTGACGAGGCTCTGCTGGGTAAACGCCTTCTTATTTATAGTCAGTAACGCTGGCATATCGATGTATATGGTCATAATAGATTCCTTTAAAATAACAGTAAATAAAGCCGCTAATGTAGTAGCAGAAAGCAAAGCGTAAAAAATAACGCTTAGAAAACAAAACCTAGAAAAGAAAAACCCCCGTCAAATGAGCATGTAAACCATGTCAAATAACGAGGGTAAAGATACTAATGATAGCCAACGTTCGCTATCTCTCCATCATTATTTTAGTCAGTTGCTAAGCACTGATGTCTAATGCTTATAATGAGATACTTGTAATAAGACATTTGTAATAGTCACAAGGCTCAGTATCTATACTCGAGCAATTATGCGCTAAAACAAACAGACTAAAAAAGCAGCGTTGTGTAACTTCTGCTCTATTCATAATGAGGTTGTGTACTACTTTCTACGCTCATTTGCTAAGCAAATTTCTAGCTTGTTCGCGTTAAAATACTGCTGTCATCAAAAGCTTTTTATCAAAGAATTACTATCAAAGGCTTTCTATCCAGATATTTATCAAATCAGGAAAATTAGTCGTAAATCACTTTCATAATTTCGTATTCGACCACGCCTTTTGGCGTTTCAATACGTGCTTCATCGCCTTCAGACTTACCAATCAAACCACGTGCGATCGGTGAATTGACTGAGATTTTACCCGCTTTAAAGTCTGCTTCGTCATCACCAACGATTTTGTATTGTTTTTCTTCTCCGGTGTCCATGTTTTCGATAACGACGCTCACGCCGAATATCACACGACCATCTTTTGGCAATGTTGCAGGATCAATCACTTGCGCGCCGCCAAGTTTGGCTTCGATATCGCGGATACGCGCTTCACAAAAACCTTGCTGTTCGCGAGCAGCATGATATTCAGCATTTTCTTTTAAATCGCCGTGTTCACGAGCTTCAGCGATAGAAGCAGTGATGCGTGGACGGTCGATACTTTTTAACTGTTTTAATTCGGCTTCTAGAGCCGCATGTCCTTGCGGAGTCATGGGATAACGTTGCATGTTTTTTCCTTAAACCAATAACACCACACCATCTCCTACTCTTAGTGAATAGTGAGATGGTGTCAGTGTTGTTGCAATGAGTATGTGAAGATATAAAAAGAATGAGGTTTAGACTGCGTAACAACTAAACACGCGCTTATCTGTGAGCATGGATACACTGACAAACAAAGCACTTTAACCTTACGTAATAAAAAGCATAGTCGCAGTTTAGCCACTATGCTTTTTAGGTCTATCTTTTTAAAACTTTATTTTTTTAAAGTACTGCTTTTTTAAGCCGTACGTTTTTTTAAAGCCCTATTGTTATATAAAAATCGATAACAAGTTTTGCATCCGCTGTTAAACGAGCGTTGCCGTTATGCTTAATCTACTGAAATTATGCTGCTAAGTCAATAGAGCTAAGCAATAGTCTTTGCTTGTTCATGCAAATCTTGTAGCTTATAGACCTCAAACGGTAGGTCAATGGCATAAGATTTACAAACCGCGTCTGCCGCCCCTAAAGTCGTCACATAAAACACTTTACCTTGCAGGGCACTACGGCGGATAGAGAATGAATCCTCTTGTGCCTGTTTGCCTTCAGTGGTATTGATAATAAGGTCGATTTTACCATTTTTCAAGGCATCGACGATGTGCGGTCGACCTTCGGTAACTTTATTGATTTGCTTGCACTCAATACCGGCGTCGCTCAATATTTTTTGCGTACCAGTGGTTGATACAATGTTAAAACCAAAGTCAACAAGCTGGCGAGCGATAGGGGCGATTTGTGCTTTGTCACTATCACGTACTGAGATAAAAACAGTTTTGGTTTCGCCTTCGGTCGGTAGACCTGGCAGACGCTCATTACTACCGATAATGGCTTTATAAAATGCTTCGCCAAATGTTTTACCGACGCCCATTACTTCACCTGTTGATTTCATCTCAGGGCTCAAGATTGGATCAACTCCAGGGAACTTAGCAAACGGGAATACCGCTTCTTTGACCGCGAAAAATGCCGGAACGATTTCAGTGGTAAAGCCTTGGTCTTTTAGTGAGGTGCCAGCCATGCAGCGTGCCGCGATTTGCGCTAAAGAAGTACCGATACATTTAGAGACAAACGGCACGGTACGGGCAGCGCGAGGGTTCACTTCTAAGATATAAATCGTTTCACCTTTTACGGCAAACTGTACGTTCATTAAGCCGACAACACCAAGCTCTTTTGCCATGGCGACCGTTTGCGCGCGCATCACATCGCACAGCTCATCAGATAGCGAGTAAGGTGGCAATGAACAGGCTGAGTCGCCAGAGTGCACGCCTGCTTGTTCGATATGCTGCATGATACCGCCAATCACGACGTCTGTACCGTCGCTAACACAATCGACATCGACTTCGATCGCATCGTCTAAGAAGCGGTCTAATAGTACGGGCGCTTCGTTCGATGCTTGTACCGCCGTACGCAAGTAGTGTCTTAGCTCGTCTTCGTTATAGACAATTTCCATCGCGCGACCACCAAGTACATATGATGGGCGTACAACTAGCGGATAGCCAACGTCTTTTGCCTTGACCAAACCATCTTCTAAGCTAGTCGCTAAAGCATTGGTTGGTTGAATAAGGTTCAATTGCTGAATCATATGTTGGAAGCGCTCGCGATCTTCAGCACGGTCAATCGCATCAGGGCTAGTACCGATGATTTTGACACCAGCAGCTTCAAGGGCACGGGCCAGTTTTAATGGTGTTTGACCACCAAACTGCACAATCACACCATCAGGATTTTCGATACGGACGATTTCAAGGACGTCTTCTAGCGTAATTGGCTCAAAATACAGACGGTCTGAGGTGTCATAGTCGGTTGAAACGGTTTCAGGGTTACAGTTGACCATGATGGTCTCGTAGCCGTCTTCGCGCATAGCAAGGGCTGCGTGTACACAGCAATAGTCAAACTCGATACCTTGACCGATACGGTTAGGCCCGCCACCGATAACCATGATTTTCTTGTTATTCGTTGGGTTGGCTTCACATTCGCTATCGTAGGTTGAGTACATATAGGCGGTGCTGGTGGCAAATTCTGCCGCGCAGGTATCGACGCGCTTATAGACTGGATAGACGTTTAAGTCCCAACGCTTTTTACGTAGTTGCTTTTGTGAGACACCAAGGAGTTTTGCTAAACGCAAATCTGATAAACCTTTACGCTTAAAGCTGCGTAAGTTCTTCTCAGTTAAACCACCAAAACCCAATGCTTTCACCGTTGCTTCAGTTTTCACGATATCTTCGATTTGTACCAAGAACCATGGGTCGATTTTGGTTAGGTTAAATACTTCATCGACGCTCATACCGATACGGAAAGCATCGGCAATATAATAAATACGTTCAGGCGTTGGAATGGTTAAGCGATTGGTGATTTCGCTACGTGCCTTTTCAATGCTAACTTTCGATAAGTCAATTTGCTCATCAAAACCATCATTGCCAGTTTCCATACCACGTAATGCTTTTTGCATCGACTCTTGGAAGTTACGACCAATCGCCATCACTTCACCAACCGATTTCATTTGGGTTGATAAAACACTATCTGCTTGTGGGAACTTTTCAAAGTTAAAACGTGGAATTTTTGTGACCACATAATCAAGCGCAGGCTCAAAGCTGGCTGGCGTTTTGCCACCTGTAATGTCATTTTGCAATTCATCTAGCGTGTAACCAATGGCTAATTTCGCCGCGATTTTAGCAATCGGGAAGCCAGTGGCTTTTGACGCCAATGCTGATGAGCGTGATACGCGTGGGTTCATTTCGATGACAACCATGCGACCCGTATCAGGGTTAATACCGAACTGAACGTTTGAGCCGCCTGTTTCAACGCCGATTTCACGCAGTACTGCCAATGAGGCATTACGCATGATTTGGTATTCTTTGTCGGTCAAAGTTTGTGCTGGTGCAACCGTGATTGAGTCGCCGGTATGTACACCCATTGGATCAAAGTTCTCAATCGCACAAATGATGATGCAGTTGTCGTTTTTGTCACGAACCACTTCCATCTCGTATTCTTTCCAACCGATTAACGATTCATCGATAAGCAACTGATGGTTTGGTGATAAGTCGAAGCCGCGCTCACAGATTTCAATAAACTCATCGCGGTTATAAGCGATACCGCCACCTGAACCACCCATGGTGAACGACGGACGAATAATACACGGATAGCCCATTTTTTCTTGGGTCGCAAATGCTTCTTCCATGGTCTCAGCGGTTTCAGCGCGTGGACATTCAAGACCGATACGCTTCATTGCTTTATCGAACAAGTTGCGATCTTCTGCCATCTCGATAGAGTCTTTGGTCGCGCCAATCAATTCGCAGTTGTACTTGGTCAAGACGCCGTGTTTGTCTAATTCTAAGGCACAGTTCAGCGCCGTCTGACCACCCATGGTTGGCAAGATTGCGTCAGGGCGTTCTTTGGCAATGATTTGCTCAACGGTCTGCCAAGTAATTGGCTCAATATAAGTCGCGTCCGCCATGGTAGGGTCAGTCATGATAGTCGCAGGGTTTGAGTTGACCAAGATGACGCGGTAGCCTTCTTCTTTTAGCGCTTTACAGGCCTGTGCGCCCGAATAATCAAACTCACATGCTTGACCGATGACGATAGGACCTGCGCCTATGATAAGAATGCTTTTTATGTCGATACGTTTTGGCATAGTTAGGGCTACCTTCGTTAGTATGATATTTTAATTGATTTATATTCGGCTAAAATCGTATTTGAACAGTGCTATATTTTAATAAAGCAACACTTTAATAAAACGATATTTTGCGTGGCTCAGCTTAAACCATCATGCGTGATCTAAGCTGTATAACGAATACTTACTGCTTGCTAATGACTGATACTTAAAAGCTGATTAACTGCTTAAGCTTTAGACTTTGCCATCATATCTGCAAACTTATCAAACAGTGGCGCGCAGTCATGCGGACCTGGGCTGGCTTCTGGGTGACCTTGGAAGCTAAAGACCGGCTTATTAGTTAGCTCGATACCTTGGTTGGTACCGTCAAATAGTGAGCGATGGGTCGATTTAACATTAGCAGGCAGCGTGTCTTCATCAACCGCAAAGCCATGATTTTGACTGGTAATCATAACTGTGCCAGTCGCTAAATCTTGAACTGGATGGTTGGCACCGTGATGACCGGTTTTCATTTTAATGGTGTTTGCACCGCTAGCTAGACCAATCAACTGATGACCTAAACAGATACCAAAGGTTGGCACATCAGTTTTTTCAATGATATGACGTACGGCATCGATAGCATAGTCGCAGGCTGCAGGGTCGCCAGGACCGTTTGATAAAAAGATACCATCTGGGTTCATCGCCAGCACATCTGCGATAGGCGTTTGTGCAGGAACGACGGTTACATGACAGCCGCGGTCAACCAGCATACGCAAGATATTGGTTTTGCTACCGAAGTCATAAGCGACGACATTGTATTTTGCTTCGATATGCGTACCTAGTTGCTTGAAAAATCCGCCTGTACCGCTATCATGACTGCCAATGGCATCACGGTTAAGTAGGGTATCTGATAAATCCCACGTACCTGCTGTCCATTCGAACGTCTCTTTAGTACAGCATTCTTTTGCCAAGTCCATGCCTTCGATACCAGCAAACTCTTGTGCCAATTTGATGGCTTGTTGCTCGTCAGCAGCGCTGATTGTCTCGCCGTCTGAGGCGGTCATAATACAGCCATTTTGTGCGCCTTTATTACGTAGTAGACGAGTCAATTGACGGGTATCAATCTCAGCGATTGCGACGGTATCGTTACGTGATAAATAGTCGCTCAGTGATTCTGAGTTACGGAAGTTTGAGGTGACCATGGTGGCATCACGGATGATAAGACCGTCGGCCCATACTTGATGACCATTGCCAGACTCAGTGTCCTCGCTATTGGTACCAGTATTGCCGATGTGCGGATAGGTTAGGGTGACCAGCTGGCGCGCATAACTTGGGTCGGTTAGGATTTCTTGGTACCCTGTCATGGCTGTATTAAACACCACCTCACCGACACGATGACCGAGACTGCCGATACTCACACCGCGAAAAATCGTACCGTCTGCTAATGCCAAAATTGCTTGTATTTCTGCCGATGAATTCAAGGGTTGCCTCCGCTGTTATTGGTGAGTGCCATGATTTTCATGATTAAATGTTAGATTAGAAATGGTTTTTTGTATCGCAAAAATTACTATTAATGGATACTAAAAAACAGCTAAACCCAAAATTTTTCCACAAAAAAGCGAGAAGACATTATTGATGGAAACTACAAAACCCACTAGATAGTGAATAGGTAACTTGCATCATGTCCGCTCGCTTAGGCACAGATTTTGCGCATTATATACAATCTGCCCGCAGATAGCCAGCCGATTTTTAGATTGAAAAGTATGCCTTTAATTATTAGCCATTAATAGCGCTGGATTTTCCCTTTTGGCTTTGCCACAATGGACAGCAAATCGAGATATCTGGTTTTCATGATTGGTTTTCATGACTAATTTTCATGATTGACCTATTTCATTACTATATATAACAAGGAGCCGTTATGATTTATCAATATTTAGACAAGGTGCCCGAATTCGCGGTACCTTTTAATGGTTGGGTCGCAGACTCAGCACGAGTGATAGGTGATGTCTATTTGGGTCATCAAGCTAACGTATGGTTTGGGGCAGTGATTCGCGGTGATAATGAGCGCATTCATATCGGTGATTATAGCAATGTGCAAGAAAACAGTGTCATTCATACTGATGCAGGTATTGAGGTCAAAATCGGCAACTATGTCACCATTGGTCATTTAGCGATGCTGCACGGCTGCGAAGTTGGTGATAATAGCTTGATTGGTATTGGGGCAGTGGTATTGAATAATGCCAAGATTGGTAAAAATTGCATTATTGGTGCTAAGGCATTGGTTACTGAAGGCAAAGAGATTCCAGACAACTCACTCGTCATGGGTGCGCCTGCAAAGGTGGTCAAAACCTTAACGGACGAGCAAGCAGCGATGTTGAAATTATCAGCGATGCATTATGCGGAGCGTTGTCAAAAATTTAAAACGGGCTTAACAGAAGTAGCCATGCCTGATTAAGCAAAAATTTATAAAGAATCCATGAATTGTCTGATATTGATCTGTTGTTTTTATATGAATCAGGCAAACCATCCTTACATAGAGGCTTTTTATGCTAACAATTTATGCCATGAGCATCATGACTAGCCAAATAATGGCAAAAATGATAATACCAATAATCAGTCCACGAAAAATATCGTGGCGTATAGAGTAGTCATTAAGGTAAGCGTTATGATTGGTTGTTTCGTTGATGTTGAGCGCATTGACGCTTTCAGCGCCAGCATTTTTACCAACGATAAAACCCATGATTGCGCCTACGACCAACATAAATGGGGTGAATAACCAAAAAACGTCGCCATTACCTATACCAGCTATTGAGCGAATAACCACGATAGCAAGATCGATCAGTAAACCACCAACTCCGTACATGACACCATTTAAGAGCGCATACAGTATACGGTCGAAAGGTGATTGATAGCTTTTACCCAGCTGACGTTGTCTGATTTCTCTGATCGAACGGGCAGGGCGACGCGTTTTACTTGGCAAGACAGTTTTGACATCAGGCGCTTCCATGCGATTCTCTATTTTTATGATGAAGTAAGCAAAACAGATACTAGGGCGCATCACCATTTTCAGCCCATTTAGGCGCTTTCGTTCAGAGTGAGGACACGCCCTAACCACAAGTTATATAAATAAATTTACCATAATTTTGTTTGGTAAGCAGTAGCATTCACGAAAAATTATTGAGAAATTTTTTCATATCATTATCTATCTCCAAAGCGGAAGTTATTAAAAACCAGTTGTATTTCTGTCTTTCAACAAACAATAATAAGGTCTCATTATGCAGGCAACACAAGTACAACTTTCTCCAAAAGAGCTGGCACTTTTTGATTTAGATCATACTTTGCTCGACGTCGATAGCGACTATTTATGGGGCGAGTATATCGTCAAACACGACCTCGTCGATGAAGCGCAATATCGAACGGCCAATCAAAAGTTTTACCAAGACTATATCGAAGGTACGCTTGATGCGACGGAATATAATGAATTTGTGGCGCAGTTTTTAAGTAGCTTGCCAATGGATAGATTGCATGAGCTACGAGAAGACTATATTAAAAGTGAAATTGAGCCGCACATACGCCCAAGAGCGATGGAAGTGCTTTGTCAGCATGTTGAAAAAGGTCATGAGGTGGTGATTATTTCTGCGACCAATGATTTTGTAGTATCAGCCATTGCCAAGCGTTTTGGTATCGAAGGTGCCAATGTGCTATCAACGCCGCTTGAGATAAAAAATGAGCGCTATACGGGTAAACTTACCGACAAGCCAAACTTTAAAGAGGGTAAGATTTATCATCTTAATAAATGGATAGATAAGCAAAAATCAGCGGGTGTTGAGTTTGATAAAACTTATGCTTATTCAGATTCCAAAAATGACATTCCGCTGCTTGAGTGGGCGGATGTGGCTATTTGTGTGTCACCTGATGACGCGCTGCATGCGCATGCGTTAGCCCATTGCTGGGCGGTTGAGGATTGGTCGATTTAGGCTATTTAACGTTATTTAATATAAAGCCAGTCATAATTAGCCAACTATTTATCGTCAATCTCATTTAAAATAGCGCCATATCAGTGAGATATTTATTTAAAAAGACAGGAAACCTTATGGAAATCAATCCGTATCAAGAACGAATCAAAGATTTATCAGAGCGTGGGCAGGACTTGCGGAGGTATCTTTGACTTCGATGGTAAGCAAGAACGCTTAGAAGAAGTCAATTTAGAGTTAGAAAACCCCGAGCTATGGAATGATCCAGAGCGTGCGACTAAAATTAATAAAGAAAAAAGCCAGCTTGATGGCGTCATCGATGTTGTGGTGTCGCTTGAGAGCACATTGGAAGATGCGTCTACCATGCTGGAGCTGGCGGTAGAAGCAGAGGATGAATCCTTGCTGGCGGATGTGCAAGCAGAGCTCGACAATGCGGAGAAACGCGTTGCTGATTTAGAGTTCCGCCGGATGTTTAGTGGTGAGGTGGATCCTAATAACTGCTACTTGGATATCCAGTCGGGTAGTGGTGGCACTGAAGCGCAAGATTGGGCAGAGATGCTGTTGCGTATGTATACCCGCTGGGCGGAATCGCATGGCTTCAAAGTTGAAGTTATTGAAGTGTCTTCTGGTAGCGTGGCTGGTATTAAATCAGCAACGATTGAGATTAAAGGGGATTACGCTTTTGGTTGGTTACGTACCGAAATCGGCGTGCATCGCTTAGTCCGTAAATCACCATTTGATAGCAATAACGGTCGTCATACCTCGTTTGCTGCCGTTTTTGTGTCGCCTGAAATTGATGATAATATCGAGATTGACATCAATCCAGCAGATTTGCGTATCGATACTTATCGCTCATCGGGTGCGGGTGGTCAGCATGTGAACACGACCGATTCTGCGGTACGTATCACCCACGAGCCAAGTGGCGTGGTGGTCACTTGTCAGAACGAGCGTAGCCAGCATGGGAACAAAGCGACGGCGATGAAGTTGCTGCGTGCTAAGCTTTATGAGCTTGAAATGCAAAAACGCATGGAATCTCAGCAAGCGGTCGAGGATGGCAAGTCAGACGTCGGTTGGGGCAGTCAAATTCGCTCTTATGTGCTTGATGATTCACGTATCAAAGACTTGCGTACTGGCGTTGAAACCTTTAATACTGGTGCGGTACTCGATGGTGATCTCGATCAGTTTATCGAAGCGAGCTTAAAAGCCGGATTGTAAAGCCAAGTGATAACGACCGCTCTAAAGAAATTTAAAATATCAACCAACACTTAATTAAGGAAAATTATGCCAAGCGTTAACAGTTATTTTGATAATAAAGTCACTTCTATTGCCTTTCAAACGGCAACTAAGCCTGCAACAGTTGGGGTGATGGAAATTGGCGAGTACGAGTTTGGTACCAGCGAATTTGAAACCATGAGCGTGGTCAGTGGTGCATTGACGGTCAAATTGCCAGAAAGTGATGAGTGGCAAACCTTTAATGCAGGTGAGCAATTTACCGTTGAAGCCAATCAGAAGTTTCAAGTAAAAGTGGCAGTAGAAACGGCTTATTTATGTATTTATGGTAAATAATTATTTTTAGAGTAGTAGTCAACAGATTAACGCCAAGTGTTTAACGCTTGGCGTTTTTTATTTGCTCATTCATTGTAAGTCATAAGACAGGTAGTACAAATCATAGGTTTTTACGATACTGCACCATGTCTGTTTGAGTGGCGATTGCGTCATAGAGTTTGCGCGCCGTGGTGTTGCCCTCTTGTGTTGTCCAATACACACGGTTGCAGTTTTTACTACGAGCGAACTCATACACCTTTTCAATCAGTACTCGTCCTAAGCCTTGTCCGCGTACCTGTTCATTGACGTATAAATCTTCTAAATAACAGCATTCAGTGGTATTCCAAGTATTGGGGTGTAGCACCACATGGGTGATACCTACTAACTTGTCGTCCTGCCAAGCACCAAAACCATAAATCGGTACATCGCTATCCAGTAAACTGTGCCACGTGTTTTGGGTGGTACTTGATGGCAGTTGAGTGTCATAAAACGTCAGGTAGCTTTGCCATAAGTTGAGCCAAACATCGTAATCGTCTTTAGATAGTGCTGCTATCTTTATAGAGGTGTTTTTCATTGTGTTTTATTCAAATTAAATTGTGATTGTTATCAAATTATGGCTCAAAAGCCCATTATTTAGAACCCTTTTAAGCGTGTTTTTTTATACATTGATTACACTTTGCTCGTGGCAAATAAACAGCAAAAACCATTGCAATTCATTATGCTAAAACGACTATTTTATCAATCGAGTATGTATTATGGCGACGCTAAATGACCAAACAACCACGCATGACATACGCCATGATTATGAAAAACTCGCTCGCCTTGCTAATCTGCGCTATGTCAGTGATGATGAGCTTGGGTTTACGCGTAGGCGTTGGGGGCGCGGGTTTACTTATAAAGACGCCACAGGCAAAACGGTCAAAGACAAAGCCTTGCGACAGCGTTTTGATGCGCTAGTGATACCACCGATGTGGTCAGAGGTTTGGATATGCCAAGATGATAAAGGGCACTTGCAATCGACGGGGCGCGATGACAAAGCACGAAAACAGTATCTGTATCACCCTGAGTGGGATCGCGTACGTGACCAAGCCAAGTTCGATGCCATGATAGGCTTCGCTGAGGCGTTGCCAAACCTGCGTGCGCAAGTCGAAAAAGACTTGAAAGCCAAATCATTATCCCGTGAAAATGTCTTATCAGCAGTGGTCAAACTATTAGAAACGACCTTGATTCGTATCGGCAACAGCCGCTATGCCAAGCTCAATAAGAGCTATGGTTTGAGTACTCTACGCAGTAAGCACGTGAGCGAAACTGATAACGGACTGGCGTTTGATTTTGTCGGTAAAAGTGCCAAAGAGCATCATATAGAGCTGCAAGACGAGCGTTTGATTGAGATTGTACAGGCATGTTCTGAGTTACCTGGTTATCAGATTTTTAAATATTTGGATGACAAGGGTCATAAACAAGTCGTCGACAGTAGCGATATCAACGACTATCTACGCACGCATACTAGCGGTCATGGTCGTGACAGTGAGATGTATAGCGGTAATTTATATAGCGCAAAGGACTTTCGTACTTGGATGGCCAGTGTGCTGGCAGCAAGCTATCTTTATGATGAGCTACAAACCAAGTCTGGCAAAGCAATTTTATCCAGTGAACCTGAGAGCAAAGAACGTCAGCAACTGGTGACTGTTATGGTAAAAAGTGTCGCTGATGAGCTGGGCAATACCCCTGCTGTCTGCCGAATATCTTATATTAATCCCATTATTATAGAGCGCTTTTTGGCGGGGCAGTTCTTTGAATCTTATAAACAAGCGCGCCGTGGACGTACTAAACAGCATCAAAGTTATGAAGAAAAGGCGCTGCTGGGATTTTTAAGTGGCTGCTGAGTGCTTTGAAATAAAGTTCCATCAAGAGTTTGTGATTGAATTATAAAAATGATACGTTATGTATTGAAATAAATATTAAAATGCGTTACTAATAGAGTCTATGCACATTGATATGTGCGAACAAGCAGAAAAAACAGTTGCTAGGATATGCCTGTTTTTCTGCTGACAATGCTCTTATTTCGCCCGTTACCTGCTATTGCTAAAGGATTAGCTTATGAACACCTCTTCTACAGACCTATCAGTCGTAAATACCGCTTCAAATTATACTGCACACCCGCTAATGAGCTACAGCGATTACTATCATAATTTTGATATGAACGCGCTATTAACAGAGATATTTGGCGAGCATTTAGACGATCGCTTGAACGCTTATATGGCATGTTGTGGTCGTCATGTGCGTGATGGTCGCGGCGATAATTTGGCATTAGTTCATGAAGATACCGCTGGCAACATAACGCGCATGAGCTTTGCTGAGCTTGATAAGGCAAGCGCACAAGTCGCCAATTTATTGTTGTCTTATGGCGTACAAGTTGGTGACCAAGTGGCGACCATGCTACCTCGCACTCCTGAGCTGCTCACCATTGTACTCGCGACTTGGCGGATCGGTGCGGTTTATCAGCCGTTATTTACTGCTTTTGGCTATGATTCGATTAAGTATCGTATGGACAAAGCCAATACCAAAGTGGTTTTTACCAATCAAGAAAATCGTGGCAAGTTTGACGACTTGGCCAAACAAACCAAAATGGTGCTGGTTGGTAGCAAGGTAGATGCGCAAAGCTGGGGTGATGATAGCTACGCTGAAAAGGTCGCAACGCAGTCGCAAACGGTAGACGCGGTTTCATTAGATACTGATGCACCCTTTCTGCAAATGTTTACCTCAGGTACGGTTGGCAAATCAAAAGGCGTTAGTGTGCCATTAAGCGCGCTCTCAGCGTTTTATCTTTACATGCGCTATGCGATTGACTTGCGAGCGGATGATAATTACTGGAACATGGCTGATCCAGGCTGGGCATACGGTCTTTATTATGCGATTACAGGACCTTTGTTATTAGGGGTAACCACGTATTTTAATGAAGCTGGCTTTGATGCACAAAATACTCGTGATTTTATGGTACGTCATAAGATTAGTAATTTGGCGTCATCACCGACAGCGTTTCGGATGATGAAATCGAGTGGCGTGTTTGAAAAATCTCACCATGACAATAATAATGACAATGAGGCTAAACTATCATTGCGCTGTGCCAATTCAGCAGGCGAGACCTTGAATACCGAAGTGGTCAATTGGGTTGAAACCTATTTAAACTGTAAAGTCTGCGATCAGTACGGGCAGACCGAAACGGGTATGACTTGCTGTGAGCACCATGCATTGGCACATGAATGTCCAGTTGGCTCGATGGGCATGGCGCTACCGGGGCATACACTCGTTGTATTAGATGATGATATGAATATATTAGCTGATGGCGAACAAGGACAGCTTGCCGTAGTGGTCAGTCAATCGCCCGCATTCTATTTCCGCGGCTATAGCTGGAACGAAAAAGACGCTTTCGCTGATGATTACTATTTAACAGGCGATGTGGTTGAGCGTCACAGTGATGGCAGCTATTGGTTTTCAGGGCGTGATGACGACATTATCATTACCGCAGGTTATCGCGTTGGACCAACCGATGTTGAAAACACAGTGCTGGAGCATGAGGCAGTCGCAGAGTCAGCGGCAGTTGGCGTGCCAGACGAAGTGCGTGGTCATACCATTAAGTCGTATGTGGTGCTAAAAGACGGTATCGAAGGCACAGACGAGATTGCTAAAGAGATTCAAGATTTGGTGCGCAGACGTTTATCAACTCACGCTTATCCACGTGAGGTTGAGTTTGTAAAAGAGTTGCCAAAAACCCCAAGTGGTAAAATTCAGCGCTTTTTGCTGCGCAGTTTATCTGCAGCTTAATAAAGCGCAATGCACTCATATTGTCAGGTTAAGATAAAAATCGATGACTGATAAAAATAACAGTAAAAACATTAATAAAAGGAATAATTATGCACATTGAACAACAGAGCTTTTTGGTCACAGGCGGTGCATCAGGTTTGGGAGAGGCAGTGGTTCGTGCTATTGTCAAGCAAGGTGGTAACGTCGTCATCGCAGATCTGAATGAATCAGCTGGTCAAGCGTTGGTGGCGGAACTAGGCGATAACGTTCGCTTTACACGCTGTGATGTGACCAGTGGTGATGAGGTGCAAGCGGCTGTGGATACAGCTGAAAAAAAATTTGGCGGTTTGCAAGGGTCTATCAACTGTGCGGGCATCGCTGTGGTACAAAAGCTGCTGGACCGTGATAATAACCCAGCAGATCTCGATGCTTTTAGTCGCGGCGTCAATATTAATCTTGTCGGTTCTTTTAATGTCGCGCGTTTGGTCGCAGCCAGTATTGCAAAGCGTGTAGCAAATGCCAATAACGCAGACAGCTCTGTAGAGAAGAACGCTGATAATGGCGTCATTATTAATACGGCTTCTATTGCCGCTTTCGATGGGCAAGTAGGACAAGCAAGCTATTCATCGTCAAAAGCAGGTGTCGTCGGTCTGACTTTACCGCTAGCACGTGAGCTGGCACGTCATGGTATTCGCGTCATGACTATCGCGCCGGGCGTCTTTGCCACACCGATGATGGAGACTATCCCTGAAAAAGCGCGCGAACAACTAGAGGCGGGCGTACCTTATCCTAAGCGTCTGGGCAATCCCAATGAGTTTGCCAAGTTGGTCATGCATATCATTGATAATGCCTATCTCAATGGAGAAGTCATTCGCTTAGATGGCGCGATTCGTATGGTGTAATGGTATTAACGAAGTTTTTATGTTCAAAAGATCCTAGGGCGTGTCCTCATTTTAAAAATGGTGATAAAAATGAGATAAATTGCTATCAAACAAGGAAAGTAGCGCAAATAATATCGAGATATTAATAAGCTATTTGACGATGTTTGGCAAAATCTAGCTATTTTTAGGCCATTTAGAAAGTAAACGATTGAATTGAGGACACGCCCTAATGTTATCCATGAAATTTTCACAAAAACTGGTATGGTACTTTGATAAGTTGATAGCGTGGTATGTTGCCATTTCACTCTTTAACGCCAAACGGAGTTATTAAAGCCCATGTCATTTTTTTCTCTACATTTCAGCAAAAAGCCGCGTCGATTGTTCGTTGTGATAGGACTGGGACTGACAACCATTATGAGCACCAGTGCGATAGGGTATGTCAAAACAGCCTCCTCGGATGCAAAAAGTACAGGCAATAATGGTCAGCCTATTTCTAGTACGGTGGTTATCGATAAAGTTTTTGTCGATAAATCCGACCGTATTTTGCAGCTATTGAGTGGTGATAAAGTCATTAAGTCCTATCGTATTGCGCTAGGAGATAGTCCGGTTGGTCATAAACAGCAGCAAGGCGATGAGCGCACACCCGTGGGGGCGTACATCTTAGATTATAAGAATGAGAACTCTATTGCCCATCGCTCCATCCATATAAGCTACCCCAATGCTGCGGACAAAGCTCGGGCACGATCACGCGGCGTCCATCCTGGTGGCGATATTATGATTCATGGGCAGATGAACGGCTTCGGTCATCTAGCGTGGATTAACCAACAACGTGATTGGACCGATGGTTGCATTGCGGTCACTGATAATGAGATGGATGAGATTATGGCGGCAGTTAAGGTTGGCACATCGATAGAAATTGTAGAATGAGCGTTATGTTAATGCTGACTATCGTGTAGTAAATTTCTAGCAGTTACTAGCGCATCAAAATCTCTGCTATAGCTGTCTCTTGTTTGCCTTTCATTGTTGAGCAAGCTTCTCTTTTAGTTGTTTTTTATTTATCCTCTTGAAATACTCTCTTAGTGTGCCTATTGATAGTTTGTGATAATATCATTGCTATGGGTAAGGTTTTTACCTATATAAAATCTTACTATTTTTCAGTATTTACTAATAAGTCATAGAAATTGATTGACAACTTGCACAAGTAGGTTGAAATCTTGTATGTTATACCTTATATATATAACAACTAACGGTGATTGAAGCACGATAAAATTGACGATAAGCGCTATGTTTAAATGCTGCGCGTTCGGTATTTTATGTTGCATCCACTGACTGATAATACTAATTATAAAAGGACACAATTATGAGGTTCGAAAAATTTACCCAGAAACTACAATCAGCCATTCAAGAAGCACAGAGCCTAGCATTGGGACGTGACCATACAGGTATTGATCCTGTGCATCTGCTTGCAGTATTGCTACAGGATGAGTCTAATTTATCTATCTGCCAACAAGCAGGCGCGTCTATCCCTGCGCTAAAGAATGGTGTGGCAAAGGCGCTCGACAATCAAGCAACGATTAGTGAGCCAACAGGTGATGTAAATTTAAACCCAAATTCGGTTAAAATTTTGAACTTGGCAGACCGTCAAGCACAAAAAGAAGGCGATGATTTTATCGCCACTGAATGGGTGATGTTGGCGCTCGCTGAGCAAGGTGAAACCAAAAAGATATTTGAGAGTGCAGGCGTAACAGCGAGTAAATTAAAAACAGTCATTGAGCAATTGCGAGGTGATGATACCGTGAATAATCAAAATGCTGAAGATCAGCGTGATGCGCTGAATAAATATACCATTAACTTAACTGAGCAGGCGGAACTTGGTAAGCTTGACCCTGTGATTGGTCGCGATGAAGAGATTCGTCGTACCATTCAAGTACTGTCGCGTCGTACCAAAAATAACCCAGTACTGATTGGTGAGCCAGGTGTTGGTAAAACGGCTATCATTGAAGGTTTGGCACAAAAAATCATCAATGGTGACGTACCAGAAGGACTACGCCGCAAAGAAGTGTTGTCGTTAGATTTGGGCTCATTGATTGCGGGTGCAAAATTCCGTGGTGAGTTTGAAGAGCGACTCAAAGCGGTACTCAGCGATTTATCAAAGCAAGAAGGCAATGTCATCTTATTTATCGATGAGTTGCATACTTTAGTAGGTGCTGGTAAAGCCGATGGTGCGATGGATGCCGGTAATATGCTAAAGCCTGCGCTTGCGCGTGGTGAGCTACACTGTGTCGGTGCGACAACTCTCGATGAGTATCGCCAGTACATCGAAAAAGATGCGGCTCTTGAGCGTCGTTTTCAAAAAGTACTGGTCGATGAGCCAACGGTCGAAGACACCATTGCGATTTTGCGTGGTCTAAAAGAGCGTTATGAGCTGCATCACGGTGTTGATATCCAAGACAGCGCGATTATTGCTGCTGCGCGGATGAGCCATCGTTATATTACCGATCGCAAGCTGCCAGATAAAGCGATTGACTTAATTGATGAAGCGGCGAGTCGTTTACGTATGGAGATGGACAGCAAGCCTGAAGCCTTAGGTAAGCTTGATAGTCGCTTGATTCAGTTGAAAATGCAGCGCGAAGTGCTCAAAAATGAAGAAGACGCTGGTGCGCAAGCCGAGCGTAAAGTGCTTGATGCACAAATTGAAGAGCTAGAAAAAGAGTACGCTGACCTTAATGAGATTTGGCAAGCAGAAAAAGCCTTGGTCAAAGGCAGTCAGCAGCTAAAAGACGAGCTGGATAAAGCGCGTATCGCCTATGACAAAGCCAGTCGTGAAGGTGATTACGAGACTATGAGTAAGCTGCAGTATGAAACGATTCCGCAGCTTGAGCGCCGCATTACTGAGTCTGACTTGGCAGAACAAAAAGAGCAGACAGGCGAAGGTAGTGGTGTAAAACTGCTACGTAACAAAGTCACGGATAATGAAATTGCCGAAGTCGTAGCGGCAGCGACTGGCATTCCAGTCAGTAAAATGATGCAAGGCGAGCGTGACAAGATGATAGCGATGGAAGAAAAGCTCCATGAACGTGTCATCGGTCAAGATGAAGCAGTCGAAGCGGTCGCCAATGCGGTACGCCGTAGCCGTGCTGGTTTGTCTGATCCGAATCGCCCTTCAGGTTCGTTCTTATTCTTAGGACCAACGGGTGTCGGTAAAACGGAGCTAACCAAGTCACTAGCGAACTTCTTATTCGACTCTGAAGATGCGATTGTTCGTATCGACATGAGTGAGTATATGGAGAAGCACAGTGTCAGTCGTTTGGTGGGTGCGCCTCCAGGTTATGTGGGCTACGAAGAAGGTGGCGCATTAACCGAAGCGGTACGCCGTAAGCCTTATAGTGTGATTTTGTTTGATGAAGTTGAAAAAGCGCACCCTGATGTGTTCAATATCTTGCTACAAGTATTGGACGATGGTCGCTTAACGGACTCACAGGGTCGCGTGGTGGACTTCAAAAACACGGTCATCATTATGACCAGTAACTTGGGTTCGCACAAAATCCAAGAGATGGTCGGTGAAAGTTACGAAGATATCAAAGCTGAGGTGATGGAATCAGTTGGGCAGCATTTCCGCCCAGAGTTTGTCAACCGTATCGACGAGATTGTGGTATTCCATCCGCTCGGTATGTCGCAGATGTCAGGTATTGCTGCGATTCAGTTGGATCGCTTGCGCCAGCGCTTGCATGAGCGTGAGATGGATATCGAGCTATCAGCTGATGCGATGAACAAACTGGTTGCGATTGGTTATGATCCTGTCTATGGCGCACGTCCACTAAAACGTGCGATCCAACAGGAAATTGAAAATCCATTGTCATTGAAGCTATTGGCTGGTGATTTTGGCGCAGGAGATATCATCAAAGTCGATGTCGGCGCAGATGATAAGTTGGTGTTTGAGAAACGTAGCATGAATTAATATCTAACCCTAACTGACCGTGGTTTAAAACCAACCTCTTACTTGCCTATTTTTTCTACAGGCAGGTAAGGGGTTTTTTTGTGCGCCATTATTATTTACGGTTTGAGTGCTTTGACTATGTTATAAATAAACTAAGCACTAAAAATTAAGCACTAGGAATAAGACATCAACAGTTACGGAGACGACAAAATGACGATCATCAGTATGCAGCACCTAAGCACGCCATTAATGTTACCGATAATGATCAGCGCACTGCTGTTTAGTGCTCCTGCTTGCTCCAATCAAACTGCCGTCAATACCCATGAAGACCTGACAGACTATAGAGAAGGACAAGCCTCTGCTAGTGAATCGCTAGCAAGTACCGAAAAGCCCACCTTTATCACCAAAAAAACTGCTACGTTTGATGAGCCTTGGGCAATGACAGCATTACCTACCGTTAATAATGAGCCCCCTAAATTACTTGTCACCCAAAAGACAGGCGAGTTATTCATTGTTGATACGGCAACAGGTGCCAAGACAGCCATCAGTGGTATCCCGAAAGTGGCTTATGGTGGGCAAGGTGGTCTTGGCGATATCGTTTTTGCACCAGATTTTGCTACTTCTAATCATGTCTATATGAGCTACGTTGAAGCAGGGAATGACACTGATAATAATAAATTTGGCGCTAAAGTCATCAAAGCGACATTGATAGGATTGGATACAGCCACGCCACGTTTGCAGGATCTTACGCCCATTTGGGAGCAAATACCGAAAGTAAAAGGGCAGGGGCATTATAGTCATCGCTTGCTTTTCTCGCCTGACGGAAAATATTTATATATCAGTTCAGGCGAGCGCCAAGAAAAAACACCAGCACAAGACATGAGTGTAAATCTGGGTAAAATAGTACGCCTAAACCCTGACGGTTCTGTTCCAGCAGACAATCCTTTTGTAGATAATAGCAATGACATTGCCGCGCAGTTTTGGAGTATAGGACATCGTAATGTATTGGGTATGGCGTTCGATGAAAAAGGTAGGCTTTGGGCGCATGAGATGGGACCACGGGGCGGTGATGAGTTCAATCTCATTGAAAAAGGTCATAACTACGGCTGGCCAAGCGTCTCAAATGGGCGTAACTATACAGGCACTGATATTCCTGACCATGAGACGCGTCCTGAGTTTACGTCGCCCAAAATTAGTTGGACGCCAGTGATATCGCCGTCCTCGATGAGTATTTATAACGCTGGAAAATATAATGATTTCCCAGCGTGGCAAGGTAATGCGCTCATTAGTGGCTTATCATCTAAAGCGCTGATAGTCGTCGATTTTGATGAAAATAGTCACGCGACTGAGCGCTATCGCTATGATATGGGCGAGCGTATTCGTAGTGTGTTAAATGTAGATGGACAAGTTTGGGTATTAGAAGATGGCGATAATAGTGGATTATTACAATTGATTCCGCAGTAGTGATTAGTAGCCATTGCTCTTCAACTTTCCAAGCGTTTGCACTATTGTAGGTTAGGCTGATAAATGGTTTTGGTCTATTTCTGTCAATAAGAAAAACGTAAATAGCTAATTAGATTTGATAGTTGAGAGGTATCTTGTTAAGGTATTCTTCCTAAAAAACTAAGGCTAACAAACAAATGGATCATGTAAAAGTTGGCAGGTTAGGCCCTTTTCCACGGGTAAGTAAACCTGTGTTTATTATTTCAGCGCTACTTATTATTGGATTTATTATCTTTGGTGCTTTCTTTACTGAAACCGCTGGTGTGTTATTTAGCTTTTTGCAGAACTTTATTACAGATAAGTTCGGCTGGTTATTTATTATTTTAGCATTGTTGCTTTGTATTTATCTCGCGATGAGCCGTTATGGCGATATTCGTCTAGGTGCACAAACTGAGACGCCACAGTACAGTTTGTTCTCATGGATAGGGATGTTGTTCTCTGCTGGTATTGGTATAGGATTGGTGTATTGGGGGACGGCTGAGCCCTTGTATCACTTTATGGCACCACCACTCGGAGAAGCGGAAACGATAGAAGCCGCTAAGCAAGCCATAAATTTTACATTCTTGCATTGGGGATTACATGCATGGGCGCTATACGCGATTGTTGCATTGTCTTTGGCTTATTTTCACTTTCGCCGTGGCTTGCCGTTATCGATTCGTTCAACGCTTTATCCTCTATTGGGCAAAAAAATCTATGGCTCGTGGGGACACGCCGTTGATATCTTAGCGGTATTTGGTACGATGTTTGGTGTGGTAACGTCGCTTGGTCTTGGCGTTATGCAGATTAATTCAGGACTTGAGCGACTATTTGGTGTTCCTAATAATCTAACGATACAGATCGGTCTGATTGTTTTCGTTACTATTTTAGCTGCTTTTTCCGTCATGATGGGCTTAGACAAAGGTATTAAGCGCTTGAGCGATATTAATATCGGACTGACGGCAATCCTACTCGGGTTTATGGTCATCTTAGGGCCGACGCTTTTTATCTTTGATAGCTATCTTGAAAATGTTGGCAATTATCTTTCGGTAGTTGTACCGCTAGGTCTGTGGGGTGAATCGTATGAAGGTCAAGAAAATTGGCAGTCATCATGGACGATATTTTATTGGGCATGGTGGGTAAGTTGGGCACCGTTCGTTGGCGTATTTATCGCGCGTATCAGTCGTGGTCGTACTATTCGTGAGTTTATACTGGGTGTTTTATTGATTCCCATGCTGATTTTGTTCTTTTGGTTCACCACTTTCGGTGGCGTTGCTATTCATATGGAGCTCTTAGCTGCTATTGATCCCGCTATGGCCAGTCCAGGATTGGTAGAAGCCGTGCAAACGGATTTTGGTAGTGCAATTTTTAAATTGGTTGAATTTTATCCATTGGCACAACCAATCACCTTAATGATTGTCGTTATGATTGTCTTTTGGTTTGTGACTTCATCCGATTCAGCAAGCTTTGTGATTGATATGTTGACCGCAGGTGGTGATACCAACCCACCAAAAATCCAGCGTTTATTCTGGGCAAGTACGGAAGGTATCATTGCTGCTGGTGGACTAAGTGCGTTACAAGCAGCGGCTATCGTTGCAGGACTGCCATTTGTTTTAGTAGTATTTGCGATGATGTATGCGTTACTTCGTGGTTTGAGCCGAGATCGTTTGATACTGTATCGCGCTCAGCAGCATTTTATTACCGAAGAATCCGCAGATCATAATTCAGCCAATGAGTTTACTGATGAGCATTTGTTAAAAGGACCACCTAAAATCGTGAAAGGTGATTAGCAGATTATATATATCAGCCTTAATACTGTTTTTATGAAATGAATCAGGCAGTTAGCTTCTTCTTTTTTTACGTAAAAACACAATATAACAATTGTGATTTGAAATCCTAAGATGCATCGTTATCTTAGGATTTTTTTATTTGCTAACCAATAGCAAGGCTATAAAGTGTCTGATTCGATTTGATAGTTGTGCAGTATCTTGTTAAGGTGAGCCCCTTCAAAAATTGAGATGACTAAATGGATCATGTAAAAGTTGGCCGCTTAGGCCCTTTTCCGCGGGTAAGTAAACCTGTGTTTTTAACTTCAGCGTTATTAATTCTTGTGTTCATTATTTTTGGTGCTCTTTTTAATGAGCAAGCAGAACTGTTGTTTGGTCATGCAAAAGCATTCGTGTCTTTGCGTTTTGGCTGGTTCTTTATTGTAGTGGTCAACTTAACGTTGGTGATGAGTATTTACATGATATTTAGTCGTTATGGCGATATGGCGATATCAGGCTTGGTCATCAAAATGAGAAACCAGAATACAATCTAGTATCTTGGATTGGCATGCTATTTTCCGCGGGTATCGGTATTGGCCTGCTCTATTGGGGTACGGCTGAACCCTTGTATCATTTTATGGCGCCGCCGTTAGGAGAAGCTGAAACAGTAGCTGCCGCCAAGCAAGCGATGAATATCTCGTTCTTGCACTATGGTTTGCATGTGTGGGCGCTCTATGGCATGGTCGCGTTGTCATTGGCTTATTTCCATTACCGAGTGGGCTTACCGCTGGCTATTCGGTCGACACTATATCCTATATTGGGCAAAAAAATCTATGGTGGCTGGGGTCATACGGTCGATACACTAGCGGTATTTGGTACGATGTTTGGAGTAGTGACCACTTTAGGTCTTGGGGTATTGCAAATTAACTCAGGTCTTGAGACGTTATTTGGCATACCCAATAATATTACAGTGCAAATTATTTTGATTGCCTTAATCACTATGTTGGCAGGTCTGTCTCTATTTATGGGGCTAGATAAAGGGATTAAGCGCTTAAGTGATACCAATATATTATTTACTGTGATATTGCTCAGCTTTGTGATTATTTTAGGCCCGACCCAGTTTATCTTTAATAGCTTTGTAGAAAATATTGGCAATTATTTGCATCAAATTGTGCCATTAGGTCTTTGGACAGAATCGTATGATGGTCAAGAAAACTGGCAGGCATCATGGACGATTTTCTATTGGGCATGGTGGATAAGCTGGTCGCCTTTCGTTGGTGTGTTTGTGGCTCGTATCTCTCGTGGTCGAACCATTCGTGAGTTTATCTTAGGGGTGTTATTAATTCCTATTACTATTTTGTTCTTATGGTTCACCGCTTTCGGTGGTTCAGCCGTTAATATGGAATTAATGGCAGCCGCTGATCCCAATCTCATTAGTCCTGGCTTGATTGAGGCTGTCCAAGCAGATACTGGCAGTGCCATCTTTAAACTGATGGAATCTTATCCATTTACGTCAGCTTTGAACTTGCTTATCGTAGTGATGATTGTGCTTTGGTTTGTCACGTCATCGGATTCTGCCAGTTTCGTCATTGATATGTTGACCTCAGGTGGCGATGCCAATCCACCTAAAATTCAACGCCTATTTTGGGCGGGTACAGAGGGTGTCATCGCTGCCGTACTATTAGCAGCAGGTGGATTGAGTGCGCTACAAGCGGCTTCCATTGTGTCAGGTTTCCCTTTTGCGATTGTGATAGTCGTTATGATGTACTCCTTATTACGCGGCTTGAGTCGAGATCGTTTGATACTGTATCGCAACCAGCAATGGTTTGTCACCGAAGAGTCAGCAGAGCATAATTCAGCCAATGAATTTCGTGATGAAGATTTACTGACAGGCCCACCTGATATCGAAAAGCCTGAAGGTTAGATTTTATTGATCTGAAAAATAATAAAAAAGCACCCGCCTATGATTAAGCGGGTGATTTTTTATATGATTTAATTGCCTTTTTTAGTTTGATATAAAGTATTTACACAAAGTTATGAAGCAAAGTTATGAGCACTGTCCTTTAACATAACCTACTGCCGCCGTTGTGCCACATGCCGAACATGAGTTGCCCGCAGTGCGATAACTAAATCCTGAGCTGGTTTTTACTTTGACACACACAGGATCATATTGCGCGGTACACATCGTTTGCTCAGGGTTGTAAGGTGGGCACTTGATGAAAGGGTTGTCGCTGTTCTGTTGGCTGTGCCCAGTGCTATGAATAGGGGCGGTGTCAGGCGTATCGATGCTTTGGATGTTATTGCAGCCAGCTAAGGCAATAGTGACTGATAACCCTAATAATGACAGGTATAATCGCCATGATTTGAATAAGTGGTTCATAATCATATGTCCTTATAAATAGTGTTCGGTAAGTCCCTGTTATCGATAGCTGGTTGTAACCATGTGATGAACAAGGTGGTTTTAATTGATAGTAGCCTATTTATCAGCAGTCATCTACCAAATCATGATTAATAAAAAACCCAAGCCTATGATTAAGCTTGGGTTTGAGCATCACTATAGTCATTCCACTATAAAAATATTACTGCGTTAACCTCGCTTGAAGTATTAAATATACGTCTACACTCGGTTGCCTTGTACTACTTTTAAATTGAACCGACTATACCAGCAGTTTTATAAATGCCAGCTAAAGGCGATAGAACTATTTGGCTGCTTTGTCATCTTGATTAAGCTGAACATATTTATCAAAGTTCTGCGCATAATCAGTCAGGTTGTCGCTCAGCATTTGGCGATACTGTTTGACATAAAATTCAACGATATCATCTTTTTCTTTGGCAAAGTCATCGCCTTTGACAAAGCCGATAGAGGCAACAGATGCGCTATAACGTGCGGCTGCATAAAGTAGTGATGCACCTACTTGTCCTGAATGCGCTTCAGAACCCAACTGACTGTTTGCGATACCAATAATGGCATCAGCACGTTGGTAAAATGCCTGCATTTCAGGGGTAATCTCAATGTTAGCGTCAACATTGCTTTCTTGAATGTTGCTTTCTTGCATATTGTCTTGAGACATAAGCGACTCCTAATAAGTGTTGGTAATTTTAAATTTATAAAGAAGGTTTGTAAGGGGTGCAACGTGATATTTTTACAAACCAGCGTCTGCTTTTAAGATCTCAGCTTTGTCTGTTTTTTCCCACGTAAATGCAGTTTCAGAGCCAGGACGACCAAAATGACCAAAAGTCGCCGTTTGCTGATACATTGGCTGCAATAAGTTTAGCATACGGGTAATGCCATAAGGGCGCAGGTCAAAATGGGTGCGAATCAGACGGATGATTTCATCATTGCTGATTTTATTCGTACCAAAAGTATTGACAGAGATAGAGGTTGGTTCAGCGACACCAATGGCATAACTAACCTGTATTTCACAGCGCTCAGCAAGTCCTGCCGCAACGATGTTCTTAGCCACATAACGCACGGCGTACGCAGCACTACGATCGACTTTCGATGGATCTTTACCACTGAATGCACCGCCGCCATGACGCGCCATACCGCCATACGTATCAACAATGATTTTACGACCTGTCAATCCAGCATCACCAACAGGACCGCCAATCACAAACTTACCCGTTGGGTTAATATGATAGCGCGTGCCAGCATGCAATAATTCAGCAGGCAATACTTGTTTAATGATAGATTCCATTATTGCTTCTTGCAGATCTTTTTGCGAGATACTTGGATCGTGTTGCGTTGATAGCACCACGGCATCAATGGCAACAGGCTTGCTACCATCATATCTTAAGGTCACTTGTGCTTTGGCATCTGGACGCAACCACGGCAACTCGCCTGCGCGGCGCAGCTCAGATTGGCGTTCCATCAAGCGGTGAGCAAATTCGATAGGGGCTGGCATCAAGACATCAGTTTCATTACTGGCATAGCCAAACATAAGACCTTGGTCACCTGCGCCTTGCTCTTCAGGGTCGCTACGATCGACACCTTGAGCGATTTCAGGAGATTGTTTGCCGAGCATATTGATGACCGCGCATGTTTCGCCATCAAAGCCTAAGTCTGAGTGGTGGTAACCAATACCGTTTACGGTATCACGCACGATACGCTCAACATCGATATTTGCCGTCGTGGTGACTTCACCCGCTAGTATCACAGCACCTGTCTTAACCAAGGTTTCGCATGCCACGCGTGCATGCAAATCTTCACGTAAGATGGCGTCAAGGATGGCATCTGATATTTGGTCAGCCATTTTATCAGGATGACCTTCGCTCACAGATTCTGAGGTAAATAAGTTGTATTCACGCATAATGGGATCGCTTAATTGCAGGGACTGTATTCTACGAACTCAGTCATTATTAAATGTATATAAAAATAAAAGGCGAAAACGAATAAAAAAATTAGCACATTTTACCGTGTATCGAGGTAAAACTCTAGCGATGGATAATACTAAGAAGTAACTAGGCATGGATTAACCATGGTAAAAGTCATCAATCTCGCTATTTTCTTGCCAGCGATATTCAGTATAGTGAGCGATCTGGCGCGCTGTATCGATGTCATGTCTGTCGGCGATAAAACCAAGCGCCATGTCCATACCTGCACTGACACCTGAGGACGTATAAAATTTGCCATCAACAACCCAGCGTGCTTGCTCGGCCCAATGGACTTTGTCAGATTGCGCTATCACCCATTGCCATGACAGCTTATTAGACGTTGCGCGCTTGTCATCTAAGACGCCAGCCTTAGCCAACAATGCGCTACCCGTACAAACGCTAAGTACCCAATCAGCATGGTCAACCAAGATTGTTAACGTCTGCAAAAATGGTCGGTGATTGATTTGCTGGCGAGTACCCATGCCGCCAACCATCAATACGATATCAGTCTGATGCGCTAACTCGCTGACAGCGACTGTCTGCATCGCAACGCCATGCTTACTATGGATAATGCCGCCGTTTAAGGAGGCAAATTGCAGACGATAATGCTCAGGTAAGCAGCCAAACATCTCGATAGGTCCAAATAGATCCAAAGTCTCAAAATCATCGAATAATAGCGCGGTCAGTGTCTGCATCTGGCTTCCTGATTTTTAAATAATATTTACAAAAGTAAGTGGCGGTCTATGGCGTCTTGTAACCACGAGATTTATATTTTATTTATATAAAGTAGATCAATTAAACCTTTTATAACTAGGGCGTGTCCTCATTTTAAAAATAGTGATAAAAATGAGATAAATTGCCGTCAAACAAGGAAAGTAGCGCACATAATATCGAGATATTAAGAAGCTATTTGACGATGTTTGGCAAAATTTAGCTATTTTTAGCCCATTTAGAAAGTAATCGATTGAATTGAGGACACGCCCTAAAGCAGTTATCGTTCTAAAAGCGATCGTTCTAAAAACTATAACTCCAAAAACTTGGCTTTGTCTTTAAACATACATTCGTCATAAACAGGACACGCCCCGCATTTGGGTGTACGGGCTTGGCAGGTATAGCGCCCGTGTAAGATAAGATAATGATGCGCATCCACGATGAAGTCCTCTGGGATACGCTCGACCAGCTTATTTTCAACGATCAAGACGTTCTTGCCCGTGGCAAGTCCTGTACGATTACCTACCCGAAAGATATGAGTATCAACCGCCATGGTTGGTTGACCAAAGGCGGTATTTAACACCACATTGGCGGTTTTGCGCCCGACGCCAGCAAGAGATTCTAAGTCCTTGCGGTTATCAGGGACGGTGCTGTCAAATTTCTCAATTAAATCATGGCAAGTTTTGATGACGTTTTTGGCTTTGGCATTATATAAGCCAATATTTTTGATATAAGATTTTAGACCGTCTTCACCCAATGCCAATATTGCTTCAGGTGTATTTGCTACGGGGTATAATTGCTTGGTGGCAATATTGACGCTCACATCCGTCGCCTGCGCAGACAAGATGACCGCGATCAGCAGCTCAAAATTACTCTTATAATTCAATTCCGTAACCGGCTCATCAATCGTCGCTGCCAGCTTTTCAAAAAATGGACGCACGTCACGATTGGGCATTCGCCGTGATGGTGGGGTATCGGCAGTTTTATGTTTGACGGTTTTACTCATAGTATTCTTACTATTTTTTGGCTATTGATAGTTAATAACTGATACAAGATATCGGAATAAATTCATTTTAGCGATGTTGGGTAGACTGTCTAACAAATGATAATTACGCTGTTAAAGCTGACTTAACTCCACTTGCAATGCGTCAAGCTCTACTTGTTTGCTCTCATTTGGACGGACACTTAGCTGTTTTTCTAGCTTTTTAATTTTACTACGAAGCTTCGCTGCGGCAATGGTGTTTTTTGCCTGCGCTTCGCTGATGTTCAACGATTGACTAGCGGCATTGTTCAGTTTTGCTTCAACCATGCTGACCACAGGTCTACTATTGCTACTATCAGCCAGCTGCTCGGTGACGCGTCTTAAATGAGTATGATAGCGCTGTCTTAAATCTTCTTGCTCTGTGGTACGTTCAGAGCTAGACAGCTCCCGTTCAACAGTGACCAAATCGATGCAGTCAACTGGACAAGGAGCAATACAAAGCTCGCAGCCCGTGCATAAATCCGTAAAGATAGTATGCATGTGCTTACCAGTACCGACAATAGCATCGACTGGGCAGGCAGGTATACATTTGGTGCAGCCGATACAATCATCTTCACGGATCACCGCACGTACCTCAGTCGGACGTTCAGAGATCGCATCTATTGGCCACTGAGAAGGCGCAGCGCTAAGTATCGCTTCATGACTATCTATATTAATAATTTGAGCAATGGTGTTGGTAACGGGTTGACCACCGGGTACACATTTATTGTATGGCTCATTGTCAAGCACGATAGCGGCGGCATAGGGCAAGCAGCCGTCTGGGTGCTCGCAAAGTCCACATTGTGTTTGCGGTAGACAAGCATCAATATGTGAGATTTTCGCTTGTATGTCCGCAGGTAAGCGCTCTATATCCAAAGTTTCGAACAAGATTGGCAAATTGGTGAGACGGATGTGGGTGCTATTTTTACTAGTGGTGCTTTGCATATGCTTTAAAACCTTAATATCAGTGCTAAGTGCTAAATGTGCTCTGAGCGCTGACATTAGAATAATAGGATAATAACGATATTGATAAATGCTGCATTGATATTATAGATTAAAGCAAAATACCTTGCTCATTGGCAATTTGTGCAATCAGCGCGTAAGCAATGCTACCTTTTGAGGGTATTTTTGGCAAATTTGATAGATCAAAAAAATCGGCGTGCGACAGCTCATCTTCTTGGATAACAATTTCGCCAGCTGCGTAAGAAGCACGAAAGCCTAGCATTAAATTAGACGGAAATGGCCATGGCTGACTGCTGACGTAACGAATATCTGATAGGCTGATATTCACCTCTTCTGCCACTTCACGCACCACCGCGTGTTCTAGGCTTTCACCCACTTCTACAAAGCCTGCAATCAAACCGTATAGTAACGGTTGTGGCGACTGTAATAAATGAGGCGCTGTTTTTCGCTGTCCATAACGATGATGATGGGCTAGCAAAATCTGCATTTCACCGGTTTGCGGATTCGGGCGAGTAATAGCTGTGATGACACAGGGTTGTACACGTGGGTATTGGCGCAATCGGCACACTGGACAGACCATGGCACGCTCATCTCGTTTGGCATGAATGGTTGGGGCAGCACAGCGACTACAAAACTGTGTATCTGTTTGCCAACGCAATAACTGTATCGCTTGGCTAAGCTGATCGGACAAAGCCACTGGCAACTGAGTAATCAGCTGGCGGTAAGGCACAAAAGCATTGCCACTGCCCTCAGCGATGATAGGCAATGCAATATGATGTGCAATTGCATAGTCATAAGTAATGGCGCTAGCCGCTTGCGCAGTAAAGGTGTGGGGAGTATCAATCGAACTGTCGGCACTTTCTAGAATATCGGCATACTTCAGAGTATCTACACTCGTGCTAGTAGGATTGACATCAGGCGACCAGTGACGCGGTGCTAGGCTTTCGAGTAGCGTGATATGACCAACTTGATAAGCAAGCTGGGTCTCCTCGTCTGAATGTGTAGCAGATGGGGGTAATTCAAGCTGCACTGGCCACCATCCATTAGGTAGCTGGCGGCATAAAACAGTATCATCACTAAATACAAAAGCGCTGGTCATAGGTAAAATTCCAAACCGGTTACGGTCAGTACGCATCAGTGTTGATACAGACTTTTTTTAATTGAAGTAAAGTCAATCCTATATCATTCGGATACGGTGTCAGTCAGGCTCGCTCAGCACTACTATTTTTTGTAGTGCTTTCACTCACCTTGTTTATATCCAGATTATATGGGATTGACTATATATAAATGAAGGGCTATGGCAGCAAAGCCGCCATTTAAATATCATTTTAGTACTTAAGCGTGATAGAAATTAGGCTGCCAGTAGATGACTCAAGCTCTGCTGTCCCACATCTAATGCTTGTTTGCTGACCGGACGATTGTGTTCAAAACCATCTAGATGATGATCGACGGCCATAATGACATCAGCGATACAGGCAAGCGTATTGTCTTCAATACGTTGTCCACCTTCGATACGTTGCTGAAGATAATTGGCCAATTGACTGAGCATGCTGGCAGGTGTTGGCAGCTGTAAGAAGCGCACAGCCCCTGCCACTTGGCGCATCATCTCAGGTATGTTCTGGATATTGAGCATATCGCGCTCTGGCTCAGCCAAATAATCGTTAATGGCTTGTTCTGCACTGGCAATAGCGGAACGACTTTCTTGTATTAAAGTATCATTAGCCGTATTGAGCTGATGTAAAGAGATATGCGGGTTATTCAGTGGCAAATAGATGGCCCCTGGTGTGTGCATTTCTGCCATTGCAATGGTGGCGTTTTCCGCATGCATTAATGCCAACAGCAAGTGATCGAAATCATCAGGCGAGGGCGTTTGCCAATGACTAACAGCTTCTGCTGCTACGCTGAGACTATTGGCTGCATTTGATAAACCAAGCAAGCGTAACGCTGAGCTCAATTCTGTTAGCTCTTCGATAATCTGTGCGGTTTGCATATCGACAGGGTTCAATGAATCACCGCGTGCGTAGCTATCAACATTTTCTTTGATGGTATTAATTTGGGTCTGAATGATGGTGTTCAGCGTATCGGTCAGGGCGCGATTAGGACCGAATAAGAAACGTTTCATTTGCTCAAGTTGTGCGCTTTCCAAGTGGTTGCTGGCGTATTGCTCACGCAGTCGTTGCGCGGCATCACTGTCACGCTGGCAAGCAAAACTGACCAAATCAGCAAAACGTTTGTCCATCACAGGCAAGTAGCTTTGGAATTGCTGCTCTAAATAAATCAGTGTGTGTTTTTGACTCAGATTTAGCGGTAATATCGTGGCAATGTCAGTGACAGCTGCGGTGGCCGCTTGCCAAAATAGACTGCTGGTGTTTGATGCTATCAAAGCACACGCTGCACTCATGGCGTCAAGTTTCTGCTGATCGTCTGGGCTAACGTTGCCATCTTGATTGAGCAGAGCGACTCCAAGACCACTACGATAAGCATAAGTTAGTAGTTCAGTGTCTAGGTTAAGCTCGTCAAGTGGTTGGAAGTTTTGTTCAGGGTTGGCAATGATGACACTACTGCTACCAAAGGCTGCAAAATAGTCTGCTGTGATAGGGGTTTCTTGCCCGTGAGCGTTGAGTTTATTGATGACAGGTAGTAACAAGGTTGGCTCTACCGACTCTGTCAAAAGCACAAACTCGATATAGCGATCCAATGTCATAATGGCTTCTGATAAGTCCATAATCAAGCTGGTATCGTTATTATCACCATTATCATAGAGGCGCTGTAAACCATTGACAATAGCGGTATTCAAAGCCTCTGCACCAACCAAAGATATCAGCTCAAAGATGCAAGACAGCTGCTTTAGCACAGTGATAGAATCTAATAATAAAGGGGCTTGACTATTATCATCATTAAATTCACTCAGATGAATCTCAGTATCTTTTAAGGTTACGATGATCTCATCATGCAACAAATGTAGCGATGGTAGATTGAAATCAGTAACACTAAGCGTTGGGGCCGTTAACTTCATTTGCGCAGACTGGTTCATAGGTGTTTTTCCATAATGTACTGATGAGAATGGCGATGGTTTAAATGATGATCGAAAAAGCACTTGCTGGTGATGTTTTAACGCTTAATATAACAATAATCAAGCCTATATTATACAAATGTTATTGCTCAAAGATTGATATCATCAGCTTATACGGCGACTACATATTGGCTTTTAGCTCAGGATACGCTTCTGCGAGCGCGGCATACCACTCTTGATTGGTATTTTCATCCATAGAGGATTCTAGCAATAAAGATGCTAAATTGGCAAAACTGGCGTGTGCTGTCTGCCCACCATCTGTTTGCGTGTCTTCTTCGATAGCGAGTGTAACCTGCCCACCTGTCATCGCCAGATAAACTTCTGCTAAAATCTCTGAATCAAGTAAGGCGCCATGAAAAGTACGATCTTGCTTTCCCACATTTAGGCGACGCACTAAAGCATCTAGGGTGTTTTTTTGCCCCGGATATTGCTGCTTTGCCATGACCAGCGAGTCAGTCACTTGTACGCGCTCAGCAAAGTCGTTCATACCAACTTTGGCAAACTCCATGTTTAAGAAGTTCATATCAAAGGTGGCGTTATGAGCGATGATTTCTGCGCCGTCCATAAAATCATAGAGCGACTGAGCAACTTGATCAAAGGTAGGCTTGTCGGTCAAAAATGCCTCAGAAATACCATGGATACGAATGACTTCATCATCCATGCCGCGCTGTGGATTGATATAAACGTGGAGCTTTTCACCCGTAAATTTACGCCCGATCATCTCCACGATACCGACTTCGATAATACGGTCGCCTTTTAACGGATCAAGACCTGTGGTTTCAGTATCCATAATGAGCTGGCGATCAGACTCATGACGATGGATAGGTTTGGGTAGCAGCGGTATGAAATACGGATTGGCACGGCTGGTGTCGCCGTCGAATTTTGGTGTATTAGCTTCTTCTATGCCAGTAACGGTAGCGGGCACATGATCATTTATCGTCGCATCAGTCATAGACGTTTGGGTTTCCGGCATCTCTATTTTACTCATTGGTTTGCTAGCATTATGTTGATAGCGATCGGCTTCTGTTACAGCATCTTTACTCATCATATCATCGGCAGGGTTTGTATCGTTATCAGTGTCTATGACATCTTCGTCAAGCTCATCATCTGTCATATCCAGACCCAGTGGATCGAAACTTAGCCAGTCATCGTGAGCAGCATTTTGCGCTGTATTAGGCATTATTTGCCCTTTTTTTTTAGCTGTGTCTTGCGGCTCTATGCTCGATAATTCTTCACTGCTGGACGTCACGCCCAAGTTTGCCAGCTCGTCCGCTTTTTCATTGCCTGCATGTCCTGCGTGACCTTTTACCCAATGCCAGTCAACATCGCGCTGCTGGCATAGCTTGTCTAATTGCTGCCAAAGGTCTTGATTGGCGACGGGTTTTTTACTTGCCGTTTTCCAGCCTCTTTTTTTCCAACCCTCTATCCATTCGGTGATGCCTTTTTTGACATAGCTTGAGTCTGTCCAAATCTCGAGATTGTGCTCATGCGGACTATGGGTCAATGCTTGTATCGCGCCCATCAACTCCATGCGATTATTGGTCGTCTCTTTATCCCCGCCGTACAAATCTTGTGTACGTCCATCACTAAAAATGAGATGTGCGCCCCAGCCACCAGCGCCCGGATTGCCTTTACAGGCACCATCCGTATAGGCGACGGTGGTGTTTGATTTGGCGGCCAACGGATTCATCGCGTTACTGGTGTTGAATGGCTGCGCTGAGGTGCGATTGTCTGACATAAAAAATTATTGACCTAAAAATTGATAAACATAGGGAGGGTTGGAGGGATTTTGCTCGCGTTGTTTTTACACCAGCGCTTCCGTTATATTTTGGGAATGAGTATAACAAATCTATCGTTGATGTGGGCAATCGTAATGCACAAAGTCGCCAAAAGCACAGATCATAATAGTAACCTTGCTATTTTCTGTTAAAATGAGCTGTGTTGCGACACAGTATCAAACGGTATTGACTACGCAGCAGAAAAAACAGCAGTTTGCTGGCGTCAATTAGTAGCGCAAATCATTCGACAGTGCCAATAGTTGATGAAAACATGCCCTAGAAAATCACGTTAATATTAAGATTGTCGTCATCACTGTTTAAAGATAGTTTTTTTAAGACAATTTTCATAAAAGTTTAATGCATGAATGCAGGATAACCCTATTATGTCCTTACGCTCAAACATTTTTTATAAAAGGCTGATGCGCTTACCAGTCGGCATAGCGGTGAGCAGCGCACTATTTTTAAGTGCTTGCAACGATAGCAACATTCAAGCTGATACTGGAATGGTCGAAGCGGTGACAGACTTATCGGTTTTTGAAGGTTGTTACACGGTTAGTCATGACGAGCCTGCCCAAATAAAAGTGAGTCAACAGGATGGCTCGTGGGTGATGCAGATGAAAGAGCCGGCAAGTGCGAAGCGCGTTTGGGATGACGCTGAGCCGCTAGAAGTGATTAAAAATAGCGACATTCCGCAGTTTTTCTCTATTGACCCTGACAATGTCGATGCGGTCATTGGGCGTCCTGATCGAGTGCTAGTACTGGCTCATGTGAAGCCTGCCTATGCCAATATCGATCCACTCTTAGACAGTGAATACTTATCCTATATTTATCGCGGTGCCAATACCATCTATCGTGTCGAGTGTGATGATGTTAATACCGATATTTTAGCCAATCCACATGCCAATATTGTGATTGATAATGTTAATGAGAGCCTCTAAGCAAGCACGGCTCATAAACAGAATTTATGATCGATAGTTTTGTTTTAAACAGTGTTTTGCTATAAACCGTATGTCATTAGAGTTAAGCAATATGAATTTTTTTAGTTACGTGGTATTGGGCGGATTTTCTTATGCGGCTGGTTGGGCAATCAGAACCTATGTGCTTGATAAGAAGCCTGAACCTGAGCAACCTTACAATCTAAAGCATCCTGCAATTTTGGCGTATTTAGGCGGTTTCTTTATTATTATGCTGATTGTTTCGTGGCTGATTGGTCGCTATGCGCTTGGGCATGCTGCTATCGATTTGCCGTTTATTATTATCAATAGCCTCGTTGCAACCTTTGTCTATTCGTTCGGTCTCAATCCAGAAAAAGCGCGTTATGATGTTCCAGATTAACTCACATAAATAATTGCTATTAATGAATAAAAAAGCCACGGCTGATACATTGATTGTCAGTCGTGGTTTTTTATAACGATTATTTTTTATAATGATCATTTCAGGATGATAGCTTGTACAAAGTTACCTGTTTTTCTTTAAGTCAGTAGCGGTTTGTTTTTTCTTCCAAGTTTGATATTTTTGCAAATCTTTTTCGACCAACTTCAAGCAAAAGGTGAGGACTAGCGCATCGTCAATATGACCGATAAAGGGTATGAAATCTGGAATGATATCGATTGGGTTGAGAGTATAGAGCAGTCCAACCACACCTGCTGAAATGGTCTTGTAAGGAATATCGCGATAGTTTCCTTGATAATAGTCTTTAATCAAGCTCATGAATAGCATCAAATCTTTGGCAAAACGCTCAAGATGGCTACTGTCTTTTAGCTTTTCTTGCAGTTTTTCTTCTTCGTTGATGAGGTACTCTAAATCAGTATCCAATATGTCCTCTTTTTTCTGTTTATCAGTCGTTTTCTCAGCCATTATTATTATCCTTATTTAACCGAAATCGGTATTCTCATACTACAACAAAGTCGCGGAATGTGCCAATAGGGCTAGGTTTTTGGTATGTCTCATGGCTAGCATGGCGAAAAATTAAATAGTGGCAAGGGTTGGGCAACTATCATAGCCAAAAAAGCGTTTACAATATGCTGCTGTGTGGTTTAAGCAAGTAGACTGCAAAAATAAATATGATGCAAAAGTATATCAAAATAAAAATGATAAGGTGGCAGAGAGAGATGGTTTTCAAGAGTCAGTTATTAACAGATGATAGAAACAACAATGAGCATACAGCGATTGAAGCGGCAGCCGACTTGAATCGTCGCCAGTTTTTACGTCGAGTAGGTCTCAGCGCAGGGGCAGGGTTATTAATAACCCAAAATATGACTCAGTCGCTGGCCTCCGATGCCATTGAGAAAAATCATAGTATGCAACTTACCAAGGATGATCTGCCAACCGCGTTATTGGATGAGCGTTCATCATCACAGCCGTCACTCACGCAAACACGCTGTATTACGCCAACGATTGAGACGCGGCTGTTTGCCAGCTCCAATGTTGGGGGTAGCGATGACCGCAATCAATTGGCATTGGAGCGTATGGCCTGTGCGGGTTTTAACGTCAATAATCCTACGATTACCAATCGGCAGTATCTGCGTTTTGCTGGTACGGATTCGCAGCGAGCGAGTGACCTGCAAAACCTCGCTACTGGTGCAATAGCCGCCCCAAAATTGTTACTCGGCGTGCGCGGCGGCTATGGTGCAATGCGCATATTACCGATGATTGATTGGTTGACGCTAGGACGTATTATGCAGGAGCGCGGCACGATACTGGCGGGCTTTAGTGATGTGACTGCTATTCAGTGTGCGCTATTGGCAGAAGGTGATATGAGTTCGCTTGCAGCACCGATGCTCTATAGTGAATTTGGAAAAACTGTCCCTGATCAAGTCAGCTGTCGACAGTTTGTTGAAGCACTAACCAATCCCAATCTGGTTATTGATATATCAGACGCGTCTTTAACCAGTCCCAATTTACCCAGTATTCTAACAAGTGCTGAGCCCAAAGCAATAACGGGCACGATTTGGGGTGGTAATCTAAGCGTGGTGTCAGCGCTGGCAGGTAGTGAGTATTTGCCGCGCATGGATGGCGGTATTGTATTCTTAGAAGACGTGGGTGAGCAACCTTATCGTATCGAGCGCATGTTATATGATTTGTATTTGGCTGGTGCGTTTAAAGGTCAGCAAGCGATTGTATTTGGGGCATTGTCAGGTGCAGGTGAGGACAGTTATGACAAGCGTTATGATGTGGCTACGGTGATTCGTCAATTGCATCAGCTGACAAGATTACCGATTTATAGCGGCATGCGTTTTGGTCATATTGGACAAAAACACAGCTTTCCACTAGGCACAAAGTGTCAAATTAGTTCCAATACAGCTGGTGGCTATCAGTTGGCATTTAGCGATTACCCAACCATCAAGGCTGATGCTATCCAAGTAGAAGGGTTATGGCAAACTGCTTAAACGTTAAACATTAAGCACTAATCTCTAACTACTATGCATTGCCATGACTAAATCGCTAACCGCGAAAACTTATCCTGATACTCTTTGGGGGTTAGCTCTGTTGCACGTTTGAATAGGCGTGTGAACGATGAAATATCATCATAGCCCACTTGTTCGGCAAGCGATTTTATGGTCACATTGCCTAACTCTAGTAGGCGTTTTGCCTGCTCAATTCTGACTGCTTGAATATACTCAATCGGGCGCATAGCAACAGCAGACTGAAAGCGTCTGTTTAATGTCCGCGGGGTGATATTGACCATGGCAGCCAACCCACTCACCTGAATAGTCTGATAAAAATTTTCTTCAATGAACTCTTGTACCTGCTTTACCAATTGGTCTGAATGCGGTTTGTGCAACGTTACGTTGGTATAGCTGTTTTGATTGCCTCGTTTACTATCGATGATTTGGGTTTTGGCTACTTGAGTAGAAATCTCACGTCCGCAGTAACGCTCTATTAATAACAATCCCAAATCATAAAATGCACTACCGCCCGCCGCACAAAATATATTACCCGACTGGCTATCTGACTTGCTCCTTGAGTGAGTGACAAACTGGTCTTCTTGTAAATCAACGAGCGGAAAATCCGCTTTGAATTTACTGGCGTAACCCCAGTGCGTGGTGGCGATTCTATTATCTAATAATCCTGCTTTTGCCAAAAAGAAAGCACCGCTACAGTTGCTGGCTATATCTGACTTGGTGTCTGCCAACCGCGTTAGATGGGGTATCAAATCTGCATTTTGGCTCAGTGCCTTATCAATTGAATCACCAATCGTCGGAATCAATAGCAAGTCGCACTCGGCCACGTCCTGAATATCGCAGTGCGCTTGCATGATTAAGCGGTTGCTACATCTGATATCTACGCCACCAACGCTTGCTATCTGCACATTGAACCGTGGCTCTACTGGCTCATCTAAAAATCGCTGCCAACTGACACCCGTAAATGAGAATAAATCTAACGCACCTGTCAATGCGCTACCGAGCACACCATCGAATCCGATAATGATGACTTTAAAGGGTTTGAAATAAGGCATAGATGTTTATTTCCCTTTCGCTGTGGCTGACCAAAATTTAATTTTCTAACCAAAAGTATCGATTTTTTATCTGAATTCTCGAAATATAAACACTATTTATGTCGTATTTGACCATAATTATGTCATAAATGACAATACGGTAAGGCGTTAAATTAGATTAATATCGATTGATAACCAAATTTAATCAGTTAACGAGAATACTATGGCAGCAGATACGCTAATCAATGACTTTGAGTTACCGTTCCAATTATATGATGTATTGGGCACTGAAAATTTAACCGAGCATGCTAAGTTTGCAGAGCATAGCCGCGAAACGTTTGACGCAGTATTGGATACGGCCAATAAAATTGCGACCCAATTGTTTTTGCCGCATAACCATGTAGCAGACAAGAACGAGCCACAGTTCGATGGCAAAAAAGTCAGCATGATAAGTGATGTAAAAGTCGCTTTTGATGCGTTTCGTGAGTCAGGATTTATCGCTGGTCGTTATAGTTTTGAAGACGGCGGTATGCAGTTACCTGAAACAGTGATGACAGCCGTGGCAGGTTATTTTATGGCTGCCAATCCATCAACGATTGCCTATCCATTTTTGACCACTGCTGCAATCAACGTCATCTCGCATTTTGCCAGTGATGAGATTAAAGCCGCCTTTATGCCGCGCATGCTGACAGGTGAGTTCACCGGAACCATGGCATTAACAGAGCCACATGCAGGTTCCTCACTTGCTGACATCAAAACCACTGCAGTAAAACAAGATGATGGCTCATACCGCGTCAAAGGCAGCAAGATTTATATCTCAGGCGGCGATCACGAACTGTCTGACAATATCGTCCATCTCGTATTGGCCAAAGTGCCAGGTGGTCCAGGTGGGGTCAAAGGTATCTCTTTATTCGCCGTGCCTAAGTATCGCTTAAACGAGGATGCATCGGTGGGCGAGCGCAATGACGTACATTTAACAGGACTCATTCATAAACTAGGCTATAGAGGCACAACGTCGACGGCTCTGAGCTTCGGTGACGAAGGCGCATGCCATGGTTATCTGATCGGTGAAGAGCATTTTGGCCTGCGCTATATGTTCAAAATGATGAATGAGGCGCGTATCGCTGTTGGTTTTGGTGCAGCGATGATTGGCTATCGTGGCTATCAGTATTCGCTAGATTACGCCAAAGACAGAACGCAAGGCAGAATCGCCCCGAACAACAAGCCTGAAGATGCGGCAACTGCCATCATCAATCATGGTGACGTAAAGCGCATGCTACTGGCGCAAAAAACGTACTCTGAAGGCGGCATTTCATTATGTCTATATGGCTCAAACCTGATTGACCGTATCAACACTTGTGAAGACAAAACTTTAAAAAATGAGCTAACAGAATTATTAGACCTGCTCACGCCAGTATTAAAAGCATGGCCATCTGAGTATGGGCCAAAAGCCAATGATTTGGGTATCCAAGTATTGGGCGGTGCAGGCTATACGCGTGAGTATCAGGCTGAGCAGTTCTGGCGTGACAATCGCCTAAATCCTATTCATGAAGGCACGAATGGCGTGCAGGCATTGGATTTGTCATTTCGTAAGTTGTGGCAAAAAGGTGGGTTAGGCATCCAAATCCTCAAACGTGAAATCACAAAAGATCTAGAAAATATCACTACAACTGAGAGCGCCCAACTTGCAGGTAAGCTGATGCCTTACATGGGTCATCTACATGAAGTGTTGGTGCATCTCAGCAAAGTGCTACAAACCGAAGAAGCAGTCACGTTGACGGGCAACGCGCAAGCACTGATGAATATTTTTGCTTCAATTGTGTTGAGCTGGATTTGGATTCGTCAAGCAAGTAAGGCTGAGCAGCTATTAAGCACGACGCAAGATGCTGAGCAGCAGAATTTCTACAAAGGCAAGATACAAGCAGCCAAATATTTTATTGATTGGGAATTACCATTAGTTAAACGCGACATCGAATTATTAACCAACACCAACTCGGTTTGTACTGATATGCAAACAGAATGGTTCTAAGGACAACTCTAAGGAAAGAGACATGACAAAAATGAATAAACAGTGGCGATTAAAAGCAAGACCGGTAGGTGAGCCTAGTGCCGAGACTTGGGATTATACCGAGACGGACATCCCGACTATCACTGATGGTCAGTTACTGATTAAGGTTGAATATATCTCTATCGATCCGGCGATGCGTGGTTGGTTGAACGATGCCAAGTCTTATATTGCACCGGTACAGATTGGTAACGTTATGCGTGCTGGTACTGTAGGCGAAGTGATTGAAAGCAAGCATGAGAAGTTTGCGGTTGGTGACTATGTCGCAGGTCACGATGGCGTACAGTCCTATGCCGTCAGTGATGGTGCCAATCTGTATAAAGTTGATCCAAAACTGGCACCATTGTCTTATTACTTGGGCGTGCTCGGTATGCCAGGTATGACAGGGTATTTTGGTCTGCTAAAAACAGGTCAGCCAAAAGCGGGTGAGACCGTGGTCGTCTCTGGTGCAGCTGGTGCTGTTGGTAGCTTGGTTGGTCAAATTGCCAAAATCAAAGGCTGCCGTGTTGTCGGTATCGCGGGCGGCGCTGAGAAATGTAAATTCTTAGTCGATGAGCTTGGGTTCGATGCGACGATTGACTATAAAAACGGAGATGTGAAAAAAGCACTAAAGAAAACCTGCCCAGATGGTGTTGATGTGTATTTTGACAACGTAGGCGGTGATATCTTGAATGACATGCTCACACAAATAAATCTGCATGCGCGTATCGTTATTTGCGGTGCGATTAGTCAGTATAACAACACCACAGAAGTCAAAGGCCCATCGAACTATTTATCATTACTGGTCAATCGTGCCCGTATGGAAGGTATCGTGGTATTCGATAATATCAAGGAATATCCAGTCGCCATGAAAGATATCGCTGGCTGGATTCAGTCAGGTGATATGAAAGTGAAAGACCATATTATTGAAGGTATTGAGACATTCCCTGATACTCTGATGATGCTTTTTAACGGTGAAAACTTCGGGAAACTAGTACTTAAGGTAGAGGGATAGATCATGACACTGAATACAAATGGAATTGCATCAGATGTAGCTAGCAATGTGGCTGGCAAACGAATTTTAATCACGGGCGGTGCCTCGGGTATCGGCGCAGCAAGCGCATTATTGTTAGCCAGTCGCGGCGCAAAAGTGGTGATTGGTGATATGGCAGAAGAGATGGGTGCTGCGGTTGCCAAGCAAGGTCAAGACGCTGGTAACAGTGTCGTCTTCAAAAAAGTAGACGTGACCAGCGGTGATGAAGTACGTGCGTTGTTCGACTTCGCAGTAGAAACGCTTGGCGGTCTAGATGTGGTGGTAAACAATGCTGGTATCGACCATAAGCCCTCGCCAATGCATGAGCTAAGCGATGATGATTTTGATCGTAATATCGCTGTTAACTTAAAAGGTGTATGGCACTGTATGCGTGCCGCCGTCAACTGTATGCTGCCTAATGGTGGTGGTCATGTGATTAACGTCGCATCTATCGCAGGTCTACGTTCAGCGCCTATGCTCTCAGCCTATAGTGCGGCTAAACATGGAGTGATGGGTTTGACCAAATCTGCTGCACATGAGTATGCTCGTGCCAATATTCGTTTTAACGCGGTCTGCCCAAGTTTTATCGATACCCCTATGGTACGCAATACCATGGCGACCATGGACGAGCGTACGCAGCAAGCAACGATTAAGGCCAGTCCAATGCGCCGTTTGGGAGACGTTAACGAAGTGTCTGCCGCAATTGCATGGCTGGCAAGCGATGAGAGCAGCTTTATGAACGGTCATGCCTTTACCTTAGATGGTGGTATGCTAGCGTAACTACGACTGTTGAGCGCTCATTATTCAATTCGTTGGTGCTCGATAATCGCCGTTAGATATGACAGCGATTATCTGCGTTTAGTTATCCAGTTTTAGACATATGTTTTGGATAGATGAATTCAGCGCTCAAGAATGATTGAAAATATAAATTTTATAAAAATATAAGGAATCATGATGAAAGATTTATTTGATTTAACTGGTAAGGTTGCTTTGGTTACTGGCGCTAGCCGCGGTATTGGCGAATCTATTGCTCGTTTATTGGCATCAAGAGGCGCGCATGTGATCGTCTCAAGCCGCAAAATCGATGCTTGCCAAGCAGTCGCTGATAGCATCATCGCTGATGGTCACAAAGCCAGTGCCTTTGCTTGTCACGTGGGCGAGATGGCGCAGATTGATGCGATTTTTGAGCATATCAAAAGCGAGTTTGGCCAAATCGATATCTTGGTCAATAATGCCGCAGCCAACCCTTACTATGGCCATATCTTAGATACGGATTTAGCCGCTTTTGATAAGACGGTTGAGGTAAACATTCGCGGCTACTTCTTTATGTCGACTGCTGCTGGCAAAATGATGAAAGAACAAGGTGGCGGCGTCATCTTAAATACCGCATCGGTCAATGGCTTAGTAGCAGGCGACAAGCAAGGCATCTACTCAATCACCAAAGCGGCGGTCATTAGCATGACTAAAGCTTTTGCTAAAGAGTGTGGCCCACTTAATATCCGCGTCAATGCTTTACTGCCAGGTCTAACTGATACCAAGTTTGCTTCTGCCTTGACGACCAATGATAAAGTGTTAAAAATGGCACTACACTCGATTCCGCTAGGACGTGTGGCTGAGCCTGACGAGATGGCTGGCACGGTATTATATCTAGTGTCTGACGCATCAAGCTATACCACAGGCGCGACTATCGTTGTCGATGGTGGTATGTTGGCTTAGTTAGCCCCTCAGAAGACTTAGAATACCAGTAAAAGAAAGCATGACTATTAAGAACTGCATGAGATTTATTTCCATGCAGTTTTTTTTGATTTTTTTTTGATCGAGTGTCTAGATCCTTTTAGTGTCATTGCATCGATAGATTATAATTTGAAGTAAAAATAGGCTGTGTAATGGCATAATGAAGGTACTAACCGCTACTTGCATAATATGGAAATCAATCATGGATTCAGTGACCAATCATAAAACAAATATAATTTCTCAAAATAAAACATGGCTGTTCGTGCCAGCGACTCGCATCGACAGAGTAGCGAAAGCCTTTGCTAGTGGCGCAGGTGCGGTTATTGTCGATTTAGAAGATGCTGTTGCGCCAGAAGATAAAGCAGACGCCCGCAAAGCATTACAACAATATCATGACAGTGTAGATTATCAGCCGATTTGGCTACGTATTAATAGAGCAGGCAGTGATGCATTTATAAAAGATATCGCGCTGTGTCAGCAGATGCCTAATCTTGTAGGAATCGTACTGGCCAAGGCGGAGCAAGCATCAGATATACAGAAAGCCTATCTGGGTACTGGCTTACCTATTATTGCACTGATAGAAAGTGCGGTTGGGTTATACTATATTGATGCGATGGCTAAAGTGTCAGGCTTGGTCGGATTCAGCTATGGTTTTTTAGATTTATGCAATGATTTGCACGTGCAAGTAGGTACGCCTGCTGCTGATATCGTCGCCAATCAGATTCGCTATCAGTTGGTTTTGATATCTAAAGTACATAAGTTAGCAGCGCCCATCGATACGGTCTATCCTGATTTTAATGATGAGATAGGACTAAGTGCCCGAGTAAGTTTATGGTCACAGATGGGTATGTCAGGAATGCTGTGTATTCATCCCAAACAAGTGGCTGTTGTGCAGCGCGCCCTTAAGCCGACAGAGAGTGAGCTATCATTTGCTCAGCGTGTGGTCGAAGAGTATGAGCGAAGCGGGCAGGCAGTGTTTGAGATAGATGGTCAAATGGTAGACGCGCCAGTGATTGCGCGCTGTCGCCAGCTATTAGCTTAGTTATTGACGAAGTAGCAGGGAAGCAAATAATGGTTTATTATTCATCATACTTATTTATGATTTAAAAAGAGCTCTATGATTTTTATTAGTAATACCATTAGTCTGAATGATAGTGATGTTGAGATTAGTGCCATACGGGCACAAGGGGCAGGTGGGCAAAACGTCAATAAAGTGTCGTCTGCTATCCATCTGCGTTTTGATATCCATGCCTCAAGCCTGAGTGATGTCATTAAGCAGCGTTTATTAGACAGTAAAGACAGCCGAATCACCAAAGAAGGCGTACTAATTATTAAGGCGCAGCAATTTCGTACCCAAGAGCGGAATAAGATAGATGCCTTTGAGCGGCTGCAAAGCTTTATTATAAAAGCCACTCATGTCAATCAAACCAGAAAGCCAACTAAACCTAGCAGAAATGCTAAGCGCAAACGGGTGGATCAAAAGACCCAGCGCGGCAAAACAAAAGCCTTGCGCGGTAAAGTGGATTTTTAAATAGGTGGCTTATTTCCTATTTTTAAATGAACGAGAAAGCAAAATGCCAGCCCATGTAAGTGGCTGGCATTTTTTATGCTTATTTACTATCAGATTTTTAGCTAACCAAGTCTTCTACTTAACTCGGGAAAGCGCTTTATCATAAATAACATCAACAGCAGCGACACACTGGCGATAGCGGCACCAACATAGCCGACGCTTGATATTGAAATATGCGTTACGGCATAACCACCAAACAGCGCACCGGCGCCAATTCCTAAATTAATAATGCCTGAGAACATCGACATCAGCATGTCTTGCGCCGTGACATCGACCATGATGACTTTGGCTTGCATAGAGATAATCAGCAGCATCAGCGCCGCGCCCCACAGTAACGCAATGAAGCTCAGCGCCCAGATAGAAGTCACGGCAAACAATAGTACCAGCATAGATATCAGCATTAATATGATCGATATCAGCATCAATCTGGTATTAAAACGATCACCCCAACGGCTAAAAATAACACTGCCGGCAATCCCTGCTACTCCAAATAATAGCAAGACAACCGTCGCGGCGTTTTCACTGATGGCGCCGACTTGACGCATAAAAGGCTCGATATAAGAATAAGCGGTATAGTGAGCGGTAAAGACCAGTAAAATGAGTAGATACAAACAGACCAATAAGGGGTTTTTAAGCAATTCTGGGATTTTTCTAAACGAGCCTTCAAACATACTTGGTAGCGTTGGCAATAGCCTTGCTTGCAAGATAAAGACGATAAAAGCAATCACGCCAATACCGCCAAAGGTCGCCCGCCAGCCAAACCATTGACCAACTAAGCGCCCTAGTGGCACGCCAAGCACCATCGCCAATGAAGTACCGGTCGCAAGTACACTAAGCGCCAGTGCTTTTTTGCCTTCTGGTGCTACGCGTATCGCAATCGCTGCGGTGATTGACCAAAATATCGCATGCGATAGCGCAATACCCACGCGGCTAATCAGCAATACATCAAAGCTCCAAGCAAATACGGACAATACATGACTGGCAATAAATACCACAAACAAGCCCAAAAGTAAGCTTTTACGCTCAAAGCGGCTGGTGAGTAGCATCAATGGCAATGACATGGCCGCGACAATCCACGCATACAGCGTCAACATCCAGCCAGTCTCAGCCGTAGTGATGGAAAAATCTTGGGCAATGTCACTTAATAGGGCAACGGGGACAAATTCGGTGGTATTCATGATAAAGGCGCTGACGCCCATCAAAAATACTTGGAAATACTGAGTTCGGCGAGCATTTGCGCTCACCTCAAGGTTATGTTTCATATGATCCAATACAAATAAAGAAGGCGCTAATAGTGCAAATTAGCTGAAAAATAATTCATGAGTTTAAGAATAACGGCGGCATAGGTCGTAATGATGAAAAAGAGGAGGGCAAGATAGCAAATCAGTTGCGGTATGTCAGAGCCTATCATCAGACCCTACTATTTTATCAGGAATAGACCGTGTTTTTTGTAGGAGAGTCTTTAAAATTAGCGACCGAATAATTGGTTGAATGGTTAAGTAAATCTGATGATGGCATCAGTGTCAGTTACATAGTGTTTATAGTGAGGTATCGCTATTTACGCTTGAATATAGGTATGATGACGCCATAGGCTAGGAATGCCTGATAACGTGATTTTAAATAATCATTGATATTTTACTAAGATGGAATAAAAGAAAAGCAATCTATGAAAACAGACACCAATAAACCATTAGCCTTTAGAAGATACCCTTCAACGACGGCGCTGCAATGTTTTGAGACCGCTGCTCGTCATTTGAGTTTTACCAATGCCGCGCAAGAGATGCACATGACCCAAAGCGCCATCAGTAAGCAAGTGGCGCAGTTGGAGGAGATGTTAAACCTGTCTTTGTTTTATCGGACGCCGCACCGGATTTCATTGACCCCTGCTGGCAAGTCATATTATCTTGAAGTGTTAGAGATTTTAAAACATATCGAGGTGGCGACCACCAATCTGATGTCGCATAGCAGTAATACTGAGCTGCTAAAAATCGTCTCGCATCCGACATTTTGTGCCCGCTGGTTGATTCCAGCACTCAGTGGCTTTAGTCAAGAATATCCACTTATTAACTTGGATATTAAAGAGCTGGTGGGGCCGTTTTTTTCTGAAGACCAAAATGTCGATATTGCTTTTTTGTATGGTGATGGCATGTGGAGCAATATGGAGTCTATAAAACTGTTCGATGAATACTGCGTTGCGGTCTGTCAGCCGCAGTATTTGCGAGATAAAACACTGAGTACTGAGTGTTTGACAAGTAGGGAGTGTTTGGATGACTATGTGTTATTGCAAATAAGCTCGCGCTTAAGTGCGTGGTATGAGTATTTTAAGCAACAAGATATCAGCGTCGATGGCACCTTTGTAGGTCCACGTTTTGAGACTTTTCATGCCTGCATTTCTGCCGCCTTACTGGGTTATGGTATAGCCTTAGTGCCGTTACGTTTGGTTGAGCCCGAGCTACAATCAGGCGCTTTAGTGATGGCGTGGGATTATGCGGCAAAGGGTCGCGGTAGCTACTATGTGACTTATCCTGTCTCTTCAGGGCAATCGCATAAGGTCAAAGCGGTTTTAGAATGGATTACGGCTTATTTAGCAATCTCAGATGAACGTGAAAAGGCGTTAGGGTTGGTTTTATAATGTCACTTACGTTTATTTATAACCTAAAGTATTTTTTATAGCACTGGTCTTGTGGTTTTTATCCTACAAAGTTGTTTGCTTTGAGAATTTAACAAGCTAAACAAAAAAAACTGCCTTGATACGCAGTTTTTTTGTTTTTAAAAGATTCGTTTAGGAAGCTAATTTACTGGTAATGACAAAAAGGAATGCCACCACAACTATTATTCGTTTGCTGCCGGAATGATGTTTTGTTGAAATGAGTCTAACTCAAGGAAGAGATAGAGATTCATCATGGACAAGCTTTATAATGTGACCGATGCCTTTACGATGGTGCATCCGCTCACGCTCGTCAAAGGAAAAAATGCCAGAGTTTGGGACAACAATGACCGCAGCTATATAGATTTTGTCGGTGGTATTGGTGTTTTAAACTTTGGTCATTGCCACCCTCACATCGTTGACGCCATCATCCAGCAAGCCCAGGCGCTGATTCACTATGCCTACAATGCGGCAGCGCATCAGCCGTATCAAAGCTTTATGCCGCGATTATGTGAGCTTGTGCCTATTAGCGGCGAGCTGGCGGGAATGCTCACCAACTGCGGCGCAGAAGCGACCGAAAATGCCATCAAGATAGCACGCATGAAAACGGGTCGCACAGGCGTCATTGCGTTTGATGGTGGCTTTCATGGGCGCACACTGGCTGCCGTCAATCTCAATGGTAAGGTCGCGCCGTATAAGCGCGGGCTTGGTGTATTAGGGAGCGGCGTTTATCACATTCCTTTTCCCAGTCCCGATAACAATATCAGCGACGAGCAAGCGATTGACGCGCTCCAGCGTTTATTTATGGTAGAAACCGATATCGACAATATCGGTGCCATCATCGTCGAACCTGTACAAGGGGAAGGCGGCTTTCAGTTGTTATCGCCCACCTTTGCGCAATATCTACGTAAGTTTTGTGATGAGCACGGCATGTTACTTATCATGGACGAAATTCAATCCGGTTATGGTCGTACGGGCACGCCGTTTGCTTTTACCCATTTAGGGATTGAGCCTGACCTTATTTTACTTGGCAAAAGTATCGCAGGCGGCTTGCCCTTAGGTGCGGTCATAGGCAAGGCTAGTGTGGTCAATGGTCTACCCAAAGGCAGTTTGGGTGGTACTTATTCTGGCAATCCAGTGGCTTGCGCCGCTGCCAATGCCACGCTCGATATCATGCAAGCTGATGACGTTTGGCAGTCAGCCAAGCATTATACCCAGACGATTGAGACGACCATCAGCCAATGGCAGCAAGAAGGTATCTCACCTTGGTTATTTGGTCTTACCGGTATCGGTGCGATGCGCGGTATTGAGCTGCGCCATCCTGAGCATGATGTCCATCCAAGTGTGATGGCGCAAGTATTAACCAAAGCCCGCGAGCGTGGTCTATTGCTGATGCCAAGTGGGCAACATCGCCATATCATTCGCTTATTGCCACCACTCACCATAGAGCCTGACACCCTAAAAGAAGGGTTGGATATTCTAAAAGAGGTACTCATCGCGCTTCCTGATGGATTGCCTGCCGCTTAATGTTTAGGAATGCTTAGGCATGTTTAGGCGTGCTTAGGATTGATAGTGCATCGTCATAACCAAATGCTCGAAATCAAATACTTATTATTAAGCTAAAAATTTATTAACTCTATTACAAGGATGTTTATTTGTGAAAAATAGTAGCGTCAGTCCAGATAAGGATTTTATCTGTAGCGATGATATCCGCCATGATTTCTCTATGGCAATGTCAGCGATGTACCAAGATGAGGTGCCGCTATACGGCGACTTGGTTGATTTGGTCAGTGATGTCAATACCGAAGTATTAACCTCACATCCCGATATTAAATCACAGCTGCTGCATACGGGCGAGATTGAACGTCTAAGCATGGAGCGCCACGGGGCGATTCGACTGGGTACCGCAGCAGAGCTGAGCATGATGCGCCGTCTTTTTGCCGTGATGGGTATGCACCCTGTCGGCTACTACGATTTAGCGCCTGCTGGCGTGCCGGTACATTCAACAGCTTTTCGCGCGCTTGACTCGCATTCATTGCATAAAAGCCCCTTTCGCGTTTTTACCTCGTTATTGCGTTTAGATTTGATTGCCGATGAAACCTTAAAACAAGAAGCCACGGCCACGCTGGCGCAGCGTCAGATATTCACTGCTGGCGTTATTGAGCTCATTGAGATTTTTGAGGCGCAAGGTGGTTTAACTGCTGCGCAAGCAGAGCAATTTGTCCAAGAAGCGTTAGAGACATTTCGCTGGCATGATAAAACGCCGGTGGCAAAAGCGCTCTATCAGCGTTTATTAAATCAGCATCCGCTGGTCGCTGATGTGGTTGGCTTTAAGGGTCCGCATATCAATCATTTAACGCCTAGAACCTTGGATATTGATGCCGTACAACAAGGCATGCAAGCAAGAGGCATACCCTCAAAAGCCATTATCGAAGGGCCACCGCGTAGAGCATGTCCTATCTTATTAAGGCAAACCAGTTTTAAGGCGCTACAAGAAGCGGTTGGCTTTAAAGTTGCTAATCACTCAGACGCTAGCCATGAAGAGTACGAGCAAGGGCACCATACCGCGCGCTTTGGAGAGATTGAGCAACGCGGTGTGGCGTTAACACAAAAGGGCCGCGCGCTTTATGATGAATTATTGGCCGCAGCTCGCCGCCAGCTTGGTGCTACCCCAAATGAGGACAATGCGGCTCAGTATAATCAAATTTTGACTGAGATATTTACCGCTTTCCCTGATGATTATCAAACTCTACACGATGAGGGGCTGGCGTATTTTTATTACCAGTTGACGGATAGCACTCTTGATTCTGAAGACGGTCAAGCGTTGTTGGCCGGCAGCTTAAGCACTGATGATTTGAATAAACTGCCTAATGCTAAGCTGACTGCTCTGATTAATGACGAGGTGCTTCGCATTGAACCTATCGTTTATGAGGACTTTTTGCCCGTCAGTGCCGCTGGTATCTTTCAATCGAATCTGCAACAGGCGCAGCCAAGCCAATATGACGGTTACTCAAGCCAACAAGAGTTTGAGCGTGATTTGGGCGCAGCCATTTATGATGAGATGGCATTGTATGAAGCGATGCAGGCGCAAAGCCTTGAGCAGTGCCTGTCTAGTGTCAGTATTTAGTACAAATTATGCTAGAAATGTCTAGCTTATAGCCGACTTATTAGCACGTCATTCCAAAAAGGAATGACTGCAAGAAATTTATTATTTTGCAACTTAGTAGGTAGCAGGGTAATTTTATAAGTCAGTCAAGGACGTAGTAAACCATTATACCAATATGCAAGGGATTGATTATGATTAAGCAATATATGTCTGCAATGGGCGTAGAAGAAGCACACTATCAAAATGGCGACTTTGAAGTCACCACCCCAATTGATGGCTCAGTCATCGGTAAAGTCACGTTAGATACAGTGGCCGACGTCGATACTAAAATCCAAAATGCCAAACAAGCCTTTCAAGAATGGCGTGTCGTTCCTGCCCCTAAACGTGGTGAGCTGATTCGTCTGTTGGGTGAAGTCCTGCGTGAGCACAAAGAAGATTTAGGTATCTTAGTATCGCTAGAAGCCGGAAAAATCAAAGAAGAAGGTCTTGGCGAAGTACAAGAAATGATTGATATTTGTGACTTTGCCGTGGGCGTATCGCGTCAGCTTTATGGTCTAACCATCGCCTCAGAACGCCCAGGTCACCACATGCGTGAGACATGGCATCCACTTGGTGTCATCGGCGTCATCTCTGCCTTTAACTTCCCAGTCGCCGTTTGGTCTTGGAACACGGCATTGGCCATCGTTTGTGGCAACCCTGTCATCTGGAAACCTTCAGAAAAAACCCCACTTGTCGCCTTAGCTTGCCAAGCGTTATTTGAAAAGGCCTTGGCAAAATTTGGTGAAGCACCAGCACATTTATCGCAAATCATATTGGGTAAAACCGATATCGGTAATGCGCTGGTTGAAAACAAAGACATCGCTTTAGTCAGTGCCACCGGCAGTACGCGTATGGGCCGAGAAGTGGGGCCAAAAGTCGCTGAGCGTTTTGGTAAATGCTTGCTAGAGCTTGGCGGTAATAACGCCATGATTTTGGCACCCACTGCCGATTTAGATTTGGCGCTACGAGGCATTCTATTCTCAGCAGTAGGAACGGCAGGCCAGCGTTGCACCACCTTACGCCGTCTGTTCGTTCATGAGTCGGTCAAAGACGATATCTTACCGCGCGTTAAGTCTGCATACGAGACGGTGAGCATCGGCCATCCGCTTGAAGGCAATTTGGTCGGTCCACTAATCGATGAAGACAGCTTTAATAACATGCAAGCGGCGTTAGAAAAAGCCCGCAATACTGGCGGTAAAGTCACGGGCGGCGAACGTGTACTAATGGATAAATTCCCCGATGCTTATTATGTGACCCCGGCGATTGTTGAGCTTGATGAGCAAAATGACGTGGCACGTAGTGAGACGTTTGCACCGATTTTATATGTCATGCCTTATAAAGGATTTGACGATGCGCTAGCGATGCAAAACGATGTGCCACAAGGGCTGTCATCTTGTATCTTTACCAATGACTTACGTGAAGCTGAAACTTTCCTCAGTGACCGCGGTAGTGATTGCGGTATCGCCAACGTCAACATCGGCACCAGTGGCGCTGAGATTGGCGGCGCATTTGGCGGTGAAAAAGAAACCGGCGGTGGTCGTGAATCAGGTTCGGACGCATGGAAAGCTTATATGCGTCGTCAGACCAATACGGTCAACTACTCAACCGAGCTGCCACTGGCACAAGGCATCAACTTTGGCTAATAACAATGTGACGTGACGTGATGCTTGTTAAGTAGGCTCAGTGCCTATTTAACAAGCCAGTTATTAGCTATTTTGGTCGCCAATTATTAAGTACTTATTGTTTTAGTATGAAAGCCTGCGGAAGTGATGAATAACCATTCATGATTTCAAAGACAGGCTTTTTACTCCCTTTGCCGTAACCTTTTTCGCACTTTTTTCAGCATTATCAGCAGCCATGGATTGGTTGTTTACACTACTGTTATATCCATGACAGCAGTATCCACTACTAAGGAAGGTAGGTGTCTTATGATGGATGATAAACCTTATGACGAAGCTAAAGATGGCTATGGTCCGTCTTCTAGTTTTTTATTAGATATTGCACCTCTGGTGTTGACTGCCATTATTCTAATGGTTCAGTTTTTTGTATTCAAAGATTTTACCCCTCACATTCCCTTAGCTTGCGGTATTTTAATCACTGGCTTGTTTATGAAGCTGCGTGGCCGTGACTGGGATGGCATGGAACAACGCTTTTTAAAGGTTGTCAAAATTGGTCTGCCGGCCATGATTATCTTGATGGGCGTTGGTATGCTCATCGGTGCTTGGATTATCGCTGGTACGGTTCCCACGATTTTATACTACGGTTTTAGCGTTTTTTCTCCTTCATCATTCCTAGTCTCTGTCTGTCTAATTTGCGCCATTATTTCTGTTGCAACCGGTACCTCTTGGGGCACGGTTGGTACGGTCGGCCTTGCCATGATGGGTATTGGGCTAGGCTTGGGCATTCCGCCGTCACTAACAGGCGGCGCTATCGTCTCTGGTGCTTTTTTCGGCGACAAAATGTCCCCTTTATCTGACACCACCAACTTAACCCCAGCCGCTGCCGGTATTGACCTTTGGGAGCACATCCGCGGTATGTTGCCAACCACCGTACCTGCCATGGTGACTGCATTGATTATCTATGCATGGATTGGGATGGGCTACGGCGCAGAAAATGTCGATTTATCTTCAATCAGAGACATTCAAGCCTCACTAGCGGCCAACTATAACTTGAGCATAATTACCTTATTGCCTGCTGTGGTCGTTGTCATTGCGGCAGTAATGAAAATGCCTGCTATTCCAACGGTATTATCAGGTGTGGTGGTTGCAGGATTGGTCGCGTTCTTTATGCAAGGCGTGGGTGTGCACGACATTTTTACTGTCTTACAAAATGGCTTCGTCAGTGAAACAGGCTTTGCTGTCGTCGACCAACTGCTGTCTAAAGGCGGCATCATGTCGATGACATGGGTTGTGACCTTGACCATCTTTGCCTTAGCTTTCGTCGGCTCAATTGAGCATTACGGTACGCTCAAAGCCATCATGGCAAAAATCAATAAGATGGTGAAATCAAGATTTGGTTTGGTAATTACCACGTATGCCAGCACGCTTGGTGTCGGTACGCTCATCGGTGACGTCTATACCACACTGGTATTGCCAGGCCGTCTACTCAAAGACAAATATCAAGAAATGGGTTACAAGCGCACGACGCTTACCCGCTCTATTGAAGATACCGGCACTCTGTTATCTCCTTTGATTCCTTGGAACATGGGTGGTAGTTTCGTCGCGGCAACCTTAGGTATTGCAACGCTTACTTATGCGCCATTTGCTTTTGCCTGCTGGTTATCGCCGCTATTTGGCTTGCTATGGGTATTCTTAGATAAATTCATTCCCCGTGAAGAACCTATTCTTAATAACGACACAAGCACGCTCTCCACTGTAGACAACGTGTAATTTAGAAGGAATATAAGATGTTGCAAGAGCAATGTTTGTGGAATATGACCGCACCTATTATTGATACCTACAGCCAGATGAATAGCGATACTGAAGCGACTATTTGTATCATAGGCGGCGGTTATACAGGGTTATCGGCGGCGATTCATTTGGCAGAAAAAGGCGTCAAAGTTATCCTTTTAGAGAGCCATACCATTGGCAGTGGCGGCTCTGGTAAAAGCGTAGGGCTCGTCAATGCAGGTACTTGGGCGCGCCCTGATGATTTGAATATTGCGCTAGGTGAAGTAGCAGGTGAGCGCTTGACAGACGCCCTTGGGCAGGCGCCAAGCTTAGTATTCGACTTAATCAAACGTTATAATATCGACGCCCAAGCCACTCAAGCCGGTAATATCCACATGGCACATAACGCCAAAGGTGAAGTCGATGTCGATATTAGATACGAGCAGTTGAGCCGTCGCGGTGCGAATGTTGAAGTACTAACGGGCAGTAAATGCCATGAATATTGCGGGACGACAAGTATCAATAAAGCACTACTCGATCATCGGGCTGGTACTATAAATCCACTGGCTTATGTCAGAGGACTTGCAAAAGTAGCAACCAGTCTTGGTGTCACTATCTATGAGCATTCCGCTGTTGAAGCCTTAGAAAAGGTGGATGGCTATTGGTATGCAAGGACTTCTAAAGCGCGAGTGAAATCTGAGCGCGTCATTATTGCGACCAACGCTTATACCGAAGGCGAGTGGACAGAAATCAAAAAAACATTTTATTTGGTTTATTATTATCAGATTGCATCTGAGCCGCTCAGCGGAGAGGCGGCAGATCGTATCTTACCGTACAAAACAGGGGCATGGGATACTCGTTTGGCCTTGTCTAGCTTTCGCCGTGATGACGACGATCGCCTATTATTGGGAACGGTAGGTGGTACACAGCTTAAACCAAAATCCTTTTATCAATCATGGGCCAATGCGGTGCAAAAGAGCTATTATCCAGATTTGCCAGCATTTAAGTGGCAGTATGAGTGGACTGGTAGCTTTGGCTTTACGCAAGATCATATTTTTCGAGTCATGGAGCCCGACGAGGGCTTGCTGACCGCAACGGCTTATAATGGTCGCGGCATTACCACAGGCACGCTAATGGGTAAGTGCTTTGCAGATTATATAATGACCGGTAATAGAGACAGTATTCCCTTGCCATTTAAGACCTTAGAAGAGGCAAAAGTCTCTTTTGGCGGGATGAAATCTGGCTTTACTGAGTTGGGACTGACTTTATATCATGCAGGTCAATGTCTAAAAATAATTAGATAGCTTTGTTGAGTCATCATCTGATTTTTTCTACCGTTTTTAAATATAAAGGTATTCAGACTTTGACGGCGATAGAGAGACCGTAACAATCGTGTGATTACCAAAGCGTATTAATATCAGTATTTATTTTCTATTATCTGATATGCTATCATCTTTAAGTCATTATCGTGGGTTTAACAGTTTTGTCATTGCCAGCCATTATCGTTATAAATGGTGGCGTACAAACCTTGCAACTTCCAGCACGATATAAAACAATTCTGGTAAAGCGCATGAGCCTGTACTCCGACATCCTCATTTGTGCCTGATTTTATTTGCCTATTTGGGCGTATTTCAACCTTTTTCGTCGGAGTTACAGGAGTCTAAGGTGTTCAATATCATGAGCCACATTGCTAACCAATCCAAATATACCCGTCATTATCATCCACGCCATCTTCTTGCCCAGTATGCGATCAATCAGATAGCGACACTTGAGCTGCGTTCGCAAGATATTGTCAAAGCCATGGGCTATCCTATCAAGCATACCATCCCTGCTTGTGAGCGCCTACGTCATGTATTATCGAATAAATACCTTGGGCTTGATGGCAGCTATATGGATAAATATTTTACCGCTGAAGAATTTTTAGCCGTGCTATTTTCTGTGCTGGATATCCCTCATACTCCGTTTGCAGAAGACATTGCCCAGATCAAAGATGCTGCTGTGCACGCTCAGCATGATAATAAAAATTCATCCTATGGCAGTGTAAGCAATGCCTATCAACAGATGAGTGAACAAGATTATGAAATGGTTGATAGATTAGAAAAATATAAGCTAAAAAAATCTAAGGAATGTTAATTTTTAAGCATTAGTTTTTAAGCATTAAGTAAAGCCTCACTGCAAAGTGAGGCTTTTTTCGTTGTGATCTTTTATGGTGAAATTGAAAAATTGGCTGGTATGAATACTTCATAATATCGTACAAGTTATTGTATATCGAACTGACTATATATCAGGCTTTGATATGGCTCGCCATAAAATCACGAATAACGCATCAAACTCTGCATTAATGGGTGTATCGGTCTGGCGGATGATATGCATCAAGCCAAGACGACTGATAAAACCCATAAACACATCAAAAAGTATATAAAGGGGCACGGTGTCATTTAGTACTCCGCGGTTTTGACCATCTTCTAATACATTCAAAAATGCGCCAATCAGCTCCTTATTTTCATAAATTGCAATATTACGTATACGCGATGCCGATACCGAAGACAGCACCATCACGGCATCAGGATGCGAATCTACAAAGTCAAAACAGACCCATAATGTCTTGCGCAGCCGATCTTGCACGCTATCAATGCCTTGCAAATGATCCATGATGCGCGCCGCCAACCTGCCTAATACAATATCCATGATGGTATAAAACAGTGTTTGCTTATCACCAAAATATTTATACAGCGTCTGTAGTGAGACATTGGCAGACTTTGCAATCTGCGCCATGGTCACCTCATTAGAGTCAAAACCTGCAAACACTTTACGAACGGCTTTTTCAATTTTTTCTAAAGTAGCAGGGCGCATATCGGATAAGGGTGCCAAGGCGCGGGTTTCAATCGTGCTAGGTATCTGGCTCGTGGTTTTCATCGTTGGTTTCGTAGCTCCTTTACGGTAGGTATTTTTAGATAGCTCATGCTTGAAGTAGTACATCATTTAAGGATTAATAAGATAAAAGTAAGTTGGGTAATTTTAATTACTATTATTATTTAATTGGTTGCGCATTGTCTTTTACTGTCCTAGTATAAGTTTTGTATGATATTAAATATAAAGAATACTAAGATTGTATATAACGGTAATTAAAATTACCATAAATAATATGTTTACACTCAATAGTATTTTATATTAGGGCGTGTCCTCGTTTGAATTGAGGACACGCCCTAGCCATTATCAACTTCCCCTTGTCAAGGATAGACAATATGAGTATTGAAAAATTCACCCCGAACTGGATGACCGAAGAGCACCAGATGGTGCATGATAGTGCGCTTAAAATGTTTCAATCGTGGGAGCCAAAAGATGAGCAGTGGCGCAAAAACGGCATGATTGACCGCGCCGCGTGGGAGGAGGCAGGCGCGATGGGCTTTTTATGTGCATCGATTCCAGAGGAATATGGCGGCGGCAGCGGTGACTTTGGTCATGAAGCAGCGCTTCTTTATGCGCAAGCGGAGGCCAATCAATCCGGATTCGGCGGCATGGTACATTCAGGTATTGTCGCGCCTTATATCTTGAGTCATGGTACGGAAGCGCAGAAAAAAGAATGGCTACCTAAGATGGCGACCGGTGAGTATGTGGCTGCGATTGCCATGACCGAACCAGGCACTGGCTCAGATTTGCAGAACATTAAAACCTATGCCGTAAAAGACGGCGATGATTATATTATTAATGGCTCAAAAACCTTTATTACTAATGGTCAGCATGCCAACCTGATTTTGCTCGCCTGCAAAACCGATCGTGAAAAAGGTGCGCAAGGTGTTTCGCTTATCATGGTAGAAACGGACAAGGTAGAAGGGTTCGAGCGTGGTCGTAATCTCGATAAGATTGGTCTGACCTCACAAGATACGTCAGAGCTGTTTTTCAGCAATGTACGTGTGCCGCAAACAAATCTATTGGGCACTGTCGAAGGCATGGGTTTTATTCAAATGATGCAAGAGCTGCCACGCGAGCGTCTAATTATTGCCTTAACAGGCGTCGGTGCGATGAAATTGGCGATTAATTTGACTCTAGAGTATGTCAAAGGTCGGGAAGCCTTTGGTAAGCCTATTTGGAAGTTTCAAAATACGCGCTTTAAAATGGCAGAATGCTACGCTGATTATCTCGCTGCCAGCACGATGTGTGATGCCGCTGTCGATGCCATGTTAGAAGGCAAATTGACGGTACCGCAGGCGTCTTTGATTAAATATTGGGTGACGCAAAAGCAGTGTGATGTGATAGACGAATGCGTCCAGCTGTTTGGCGGTTATGGCTACATGACAGAATACCCGATTGCTCGCCTATATGCTGATGCGCGAGTACAAAAAATCTATGGCGGCACCAATGAAATCATGAAAGAGCTGGCGTCACGCTTTATGTAAGTGGCTGATTTGCTTTTTGGTTCTACTTCTGATTCTAAGAAATAGATTATATTGCCATCATCCATCATGGTTATTTATTCAAAAAATAAAAAGGGATTTTTATGACTGAGACTGCTTACATTTATGATGCTATCCGTACCCCACGTGGTAAAGGCAAAAAGGATGGCTCCTTGTATCAGGCGTCACCAATTTGGCTTGCCCGTACCTTGTTAAAGGAAATGCAACAGCGCCACCATTTGGATACCAGTTTGGTCGATGATGTGGTGCTCGGTTGCGTGACGCCCGTTGGTGAGCAGGGTTCTGATATCGCCCGTATAGCCGTTATTGATGCTGGCTGGGCGCAAAGTGTCGCGGGTGTCACTTTATCTCGGTTTTGTGCCTCAGGTCTGGAGTCTATCAATTTAGCTGCCGCCAAAATCATGTCAGGTATGGAGGACATGGTAGTCGCAGGTGGCGTAGAGTCGATGAGCCGCGTACCGATGGGCTCTGACGGCGGTGCATGGTATATGGATCCACGGGTTAATGAAGCGACGCATTTTGTCCCGCAAGGCGTTGGCGCGGATACCATAGCGATGCTAAAAGGCTTTAGTCGCACCGATGTGGACGAGTTTGCTACCGAGTCACATCGCCGCGCCGCGCATGCTTGGGAGCAGGGCTATTATGACAAATCGGTCGTTCCCGTCACCGATATCAATGGCATGACATTATTGGATAAAGATGAAACCATTCGTCCTAACACCAATGTCGAAACCTTAGCTGGTCTCAATCCTTCTTTTATTATGCCCGGCAAGATGGGCTTTGATAGCGTTATCTTGGACAGATATACCACCATTGAAAAAGTGAATCACGTACATCATGCGGGCAATTCATCAGGCATCGTCGATGGTGCCGCAATTTGCTTAGTGGGTAGTGCTGCTGCTGGTCAAAAATCAGGTCTAAAACCACGCGCCAAAATCACCATGGCCTCAGTCATTGGCTCAGAACCTGCCATTATGCTGACAGGGCCAACGCCTGCCTGCCAAAAAGCGCTCAAAAAAGCAGGTATGCAAGCTTCAGATATAGACTTATGGGAAATCAATGAAGCCTTTGCTGCCGTTCCGCTGAATACTGCCGATGACTTCGGCATCTCGCTTGATATCGTCAACGTCAATGGCGGCGCTATCGCTATGGGTCATCCACTTGGCGCAACGGGCGCGATGCTCATGACGACTGTGCTTGATGAGTTAGAACGTCGCGATCTAAAAACTGCGATGATTACGCTGTGTGTGGGCGGCGGTATGGGTATTGCCACTATCATTGAGCGCGTATAGTGCTGATAGCGCTAATAGATTTTAGTGATTGTCATTAGTTTCTAGTGACTGATATCGACATAGAATAATATAAAAAGGATTTGAAATGAGCACAAACAGCGTAGACGCCATCAATGCATTGAACCACTTTTCTGCCGAACCTGATAAGGGCATTATCACCGTTACGATTGACCAAAGCAGTCGCAAAATGAATGTCATCGGCGACGGTTTCACCGATAATTTTGCAGTGATGACTGACAGCTTTATTAACGATGCGTCTGCCAAAGGTTTGATTTTAACCTCTGGCAAAGAGACCTTTGTCGTCGGTGCCGATATTGACCAATTGGCTGATATTGAAACTGCTGAACAAGCCTTTGAGCTGGTCGAAGAGCTGAAAGCTAGCTTACGCAAGCTAGAAACCTCAGGTAAACCTGTCGTCGCTGCTATGACTGGAACGGCACTTGGCGGTGGTTTGGAGTTGGCATTGGCCTGTCATTATCGTATCGCGATTGATTCGCCTAAGACTAAATTGGGTTTACCTGAAGTCAAATTGGGCTTGCTGCCGGGCGGCGGAGGTACTCAGCGTTTACCGCGATTGGTTGGTATTCAATCAGCTTTAGAGCTGATGACCCAAGGTAAAGAGCTGCGTCCAACTGCTGCTAAAGACATGGGTCTAATTAATGCCGTTGCCACTGACAAAGCAGATATGCTCAAGCAGGCAAAAGACTGGATCAAAGCTAATCCCGATGCCCAGCAGCCATGGGATAAAAAAGGTTTTAAAATTCCCGGCGGTGATAGTAAATATCCTAGTATTGTGCCGATATTTTCTATCGCGCCTGCCATGGCCAACCAAAAGTCACACGGCAATTATCTAGCCATTACTCACATCATGTCTTGCGTGTTCGAGGGCTGCTTAGTGGATATCGATACGGGACTTGAGCTTGAGTCGCGTTACTTCGCCGCTTGTGTGCTGTCTGCTGAATCTAGAAATATGATTAATACGCTATGGACTCAGCTGAATAGTATTAAAAAAGGTCAATCTCGTCCAAATGGTTTTGAGCGCTATAAAACCAAAAAGGTTGGTATTTTAGGTGCAGGCATGATGGGCGCGGGCATTGCTTATGTCACTGCAAAGGCGGGGATCGACGTTGTACTCCTTGACACTGACATAGCAGGCGCTGAAAAAGGCAAAGCATATTCTGCCACCATTTTGGATAAAGCCATTAGCCGTAAACGCTCCACGGAAGAGAAAAAGCAAGCGTTACTTAATCGCATCAAGCCAACAGTGTCTTATGATGATTTGGCAGACTGTGATCTGATTATCGAAGCGGTGTTTGAAAATCGTGAGATTAAAGCCAAGTGTACTGAGCAGTCTGAGGCGGTGATTTCTAACACTGCTGTCTATGCATCTAATACGTCGACACTGCCCATTACTGGATTGGCTAAAGCCAGCACCCGCCCCAATCAATTTATCGGGCTACACTTCTTTTCGCCAGTCGATAAGATGCCGTTGGTTGAGATTATCATGGGCGAGCAAACGGATGATGCCACTTTAGCAAAAGCCTTTGATTATGTGCTACAAATCGGTAAAACACCTATCGTCGTTAATGACAGTCGCGGTTTTTATACCTCACGAGTATTTGGCACTTATGTGTCAGAAGGGGTGGCGATGTTAGGCGAGGGCGTCCATCCGCGCAGCATCGAAGTTGCTGGTATGAAAACTGGCATGCCCATGCCGCCACTGGCATTGCAAGATGAGGTGTCATTAAGTTTGGCATTGCATGTGAGCGAACAGCAGCAGCTAGATATGGAGGCTGAAGGTAAAACCATTGCTGTGCGTCCTTCGTACGAGATACTCAAAACGCTGGTCAAAGAACACAATCGCGAGGGCAAAAAGAATGGCAAAGGCTTTTATGAGTATACCGATAAGGGCGACAAATACTTGTGGCCTGAGCTGATGAATTTATACCCAGCAAAAGCAGAGCAGCCATCACAGCAAGATTTAATCGATCGTTTGATGTTTATCCAAGCCAACGAATCTGCTAAATGCTATCAAGAAAACGTCGTGCGCTCTGTCGCTGATACCAATATCGGCTCTATTTTTGGCTGGGGCTTTGCGCCACATCAAGGTGGTACGCTACAGTTCATCAATGCCATGGGGTTAGAGGCGTTCATCACCCGTAGCCGTGAACTCGTGGCTCAATACGGTGAGCGTTTTGAGCCAGCGCAAATTCTGCTAGATATGGCAGATAAAGGTGAGGTGTTTTCTGATGACTGAGCTGATGGTTAATTCTACGATTCATTCTATGCTTGATTCTGTGACTAATACGAGCACTGGTTCAATGATAGATTTAATGGCAGATTGCTTACAAGGGCTGCGCGTCGTTGATTTGACTCGTAATTTACCGGGACCCTTTGCCACACGTTTGCTTGCAGATTTGGGCGCAGAAATCATTAAGATTGAACCTAAAAATGGTGATCCTGCCAGAGCCTTTGGCGAATTGTTTAAAGCACTAAATCATGGCAAAACCATTGAAAGTCATGACTTTCGTGATACTCAAGGTATTGCTGCTATCAAAGCGCACCTCAAAGATGCTGATGTTATGTTGGATAGCTTTCGCCCTGGCGTCCTAAAAGGCATGGGACTAGATGCTACAACGCTGCATGCGATTAATCCAAAATTGGTCATGGTATCGATTACTGGTTACGGTTTGGCATCTAGCGATTCGAAAATTGATATTAATCATGACTGGGCTGATAAAGCCGGTCATGATATTAACTTTATGGCGATGAGCGGTGTTTTAGACCAATTAAAGACGGCGGATGGCGAGCAGGCAATGCCTAACGTTCAATTTGCAGATTTGGCAGGCGGCAGTGATACCGCTGTGATTGCACTGCTTGCTGCTGTATTCGCCGCCCAGCGGACGGGAAAAGGTCGTCATGTTGCCGTTAGTATGACGCACAGCTTGTACCAGCATATGGTCATGCCAAAGGCAACGGGAACACTGGTGAAAAGTTTCTCAGGACAACAACCAGCACCGCATCATGATTTTTTGGGTGGATTATTGCCTTGCTATCGCCTATACAAAACCTCAGACGAGCGCTATATGGCCGTTGGTTCGTTAGAGCTAAAATTCTGGCAGGGATTGTGTGAAGTATTGGATTTGTCTGCGCTCAAAAATAGCCATTGGCAACTTGGTATTATGCCTAATACCTCTGAAAGCCAAGCGGCGGCTAAGGCGATAAGCGATAAATTTGCTAGTCAAACGCTTGAGCATTGGCAGCAAGTTTTTGCGCTCGTTGATGTCTGTGTGACTCCTGTGCTTAGCCTCAGTGAAGCAAAAGCACATCCCTTATTTGCCCATCAAGATGAGTATGATGCAACATCAGGATGGCAGCAGGTTCAGTAGTTAGGTTTTTTATGAAAAATGCTTCAAAGCCATTGAGTTTTTCATAAGTTGATTACCAAGGAAGGTAAGTTATGGATCAGTTTTGGACGCAGCATTATCCTAAAGGGATAAATGCACAGATAGTGCCGCCACATAATACATTGATTGACATGTTTGATGACAAATTAACGGAATATGCCAGCCATGAATTTATCACCAACATGGGTGTTACTTATTCTTATGGGCAAGTGGATAGCATGTCATTGGCTATTGCGGCTTGGATTCAAAGTCTGGGTCTAGCAAAGGGTTCGGTCATAGGCATCATGATGCCCAATGTCAACCAGTACCTGCCTATTGTCATAGGGATAATTCGCGCTGGTATGGTCACAACGCTCATCAATCCACTGTATAGTCCTCGTGAATTGAGACATCAATTGGCTGACTCAGATACTGCTGTATTATTTATATTAGAACCATTTTGCAAAACGTTAGAGAAAATCATCAAAGACACGCCTGTCAAAACCGTGGTCACCAGCAAGATTGGCGATATGTTAGGAGTAGTGAAAGGTGCGCTTGTTAATATCGCTGCCAAATATGTCAAAAAAGCCATTCCCCGTTATGAGCTGAAATCCAATTCTCATTATACCGTGACTCGCTATAAAGCCGTTTTAAAACGCGCCAAAAAATTAAGCTATTCTCGTCCTAGCATTCAAGCGGACGACTTATTAATGCTGCAATATACTGGCGGCACGACAGGCGTTGCCAAAGGTATTTTGATTACCAATCAAAATGTTGTGACCGCCACTTATCAGTTTGTTGAATGGTTCAAGCCAGTCTATGACGCCATGTCTGATAGCACTCAAATAAATACCATTGTCGCTTTACCGCTGTATCATATTTATGCGTTTATCTGCTCAATAGTTGGGTTGAGTGTGGGTCAGCATCTCACACTGGTTACCAATCCACGTGATATTGAAGGGTTTATCAAGATATTGCGCAAGCGTCCTTTTCATCTATTGCCTGGTGTCAATACTTTGTTCCAAGCCCTGCTGATGAATCCCAAATTTAAGGAGCTAGATTTTTCTGCATGCAAATTAACTGTAGTTGGTGGTATGGCAGCGACCCCTGAAACCGCTAAGCGCTGGCGTGAAGTCACAGGTCTGCCTATCCTCGAAGGCTGGGGTATGTCTGAGACGCTAGGCGTGGGTACCGCCAATCCATTTAATGGCACTGAATATAGTGGCAATGTAGGGTTACCACTGCCTAGTGTCGATATCAATATCCGTGATGACGATGAAAATATTCTCGCCATAAATGAAGTTGGTGAGATGTGTATCAAAGGTGACAACGTCATTACTCATTATCATAATATTGACAATACGACGTTTTTTACCGCTGATGGTTACTTAAAGACAGGTGATATTGCATCTATGAACGAGCAGGGTGCTATTAAGATATATGACCGTAAAAAAGACATGATTATCGTCAGTGGTTTCAACGTTTATCCTAACGAAGTAGAAAACATCATTGAGGAGCACCCTAAGGTTGCCGAATGTTCAGTGGTGGGTATCGATGATAAGTTGCAGGGTCAGTCGGTCAAAGCCTACGTTGTAAAAGCTGATGACAGCTTAAATGAATATGATATTAGAGCGCTGTGCCAAGCAAATATGGCCGCCTATAAATGCCCGCGTCATATCGAATTCATAGACGAGTTACCCAAATCAACTGTCGGAAAAATACTGCGTCACAAGCTGAGAAAATTGGCTCATGAAGCCTAACGACTACTCAAGAAAAACATTGCATGACCATCTCATGACCATTTTACTACTAAAGCATGACAATCTCAGTCGCAATAATTAATCACCAATAATCAGGATTCATACCGACATTCAATGAGAGTAAAAGCTCTTGATACAATTTACCGCCTCCAGTCAATGACGCTCACGGTTAGTTTGTTCCGTCTGAAAATGTAAATGATCGATTCGCCAGCTATTTCTGTAAGGCCTCATTTAATGGTATTAAATGAGGCCTTATATTTTGGCAAATGCTTATGGGGTTGTTTTCGATACTTTATCTAGGGCGTGTCCTCATTTTAAAAATGGTGATAAACATGAGATAAATTGCCATCAAACAAGGAATATAGCGCTGTTAATATCGAGATATTGATAAGCTGTTTGACGATGTTTAACAAAATTTAGCCATTTTTAGCCCATTTAGAGAGTAATTGATTGAATTGAGGACACGCCCTAACGTTGTTTGATGTCATCGTATTGTCATGGCTCTTTAACCAAAATGTCACAACTACTGGCTACACTGCTGACCTAGGCAATACAAATAATAAATGATCAGGTTGGTTGATATGTTAGAGCTTAGAGGTGTGACGAAAAAGTATGAGAATAAAGTTATCTTTGAAGATATTTCCCTCAAAATTAATAAGGGCGAAATTGTCTCAATCTTAGGGCCTTCTGGCTGTGGTAAAACGACTTTATTGCATATTATCTTAGGTTTGACAGGCATCAATGGCGGTCGTCTTGCTTATAACGGCGAAGACATTACACGAGTGCCGATGAAAAAAAGAGGCTTTAATATTGTCTTTCAAGACTATGCACTGTTCCCCAATCTAAATGTCAAACAAAACATTGAATACGGTTTACGCAATAATCCTCATATTAGCACGCAAGCAGAAGTCGATGAACTGGTCGACTTACTCGATATCGAAGCCCACCTAAATAAACGTATCAGCCAATTGTCTGGTGGTCAAAAGCAACGCGTGGCACTCGCACGCACTTTGGTGATGAAGCCTAAAATCCTGTTATTAGATGAGCCTTTATCTGCGCTAGATGGTGTCATCAAAGAAACCATCAAAGCGCGTATTCGCGAGATTTCCGTTCGCTATCAGTTGACGACTTTAATAGTCACTCATGATCCAGAAGAAGCCATGACGTTATCTGATCGTATTTTACTGCTCTCAGACGGCAAAGTGGCACAGTTCGCGACACCAACGGAAATCATTCGCAACCCAGCCAATGATTTTGTCAAAAACTTCATTCTCAATCAGCTCAATATTAAGCGTCGCAATATCTTAAGTTTATTCGCGGATGATGGCGCAAACATCGACCCTTTAAGCAAATATACTCAGCGCCAACATTACGGTCAGGATGACAGTGTGGTGACTCATCGTTATGACGATATCCATGGTATTGACACTATCGACAATACCGACGATCTTAACGTTATTAAAGACAGTCATCAGCAAAAACGAAAAGATGCCACCATCAACTAATATTGATTAAAAATAAAAATGTTGTGAATGAACGTATTTGACCATTTGATCGTCTTGGATATTTATGAAATTGAGCAATTCACCCCTCGTAAAAGCAATTTGGCTATTCGTTGCTGTTTTATTCGTCATGTTTATGTTTGTGCCATTAGTCAAACTGCTGGCACTGTCTTTGAATGTCGGTGATACATTAGGGCTAGAAAACTACACCAGTATTTTGAGCAGTGATGGCTTTTTGCAGACCATGCAAAACAGCTTTTTTGTGGCGACGATGAGTGCGCTTAGCGCGACGTTTTTGGGCTTTATTTTGGCTTATACCGTGCATTGGACCAATTTGCCCAAAGGTTTTAAACAATTTATTAAGCTGGCGGCATTATTTCCTATGTTGTTGCCAACCGTAACCTACGGCTTTGCCATTATTTATACCTTTGGCAAACAAGGTTTGCTTACTCAGATTCTTGGCTTTCAGCTGTTTGAGGACATATACGGCTTTTATGGCATGTGGCTTGGTTATACCATTTATACCTTGCCCATTGCTTTTTTATTATTGAACAATACTTTCCAGTATTTGGACAAAAAGTTCGTCGTTGTATCAGAGTTGATGGGAGACTCTCCTTACCGCCAGTTTGATATGACTGTGGTGCGCCCTCTAATCGGCACCTTTGCAGCAGCGATGATTCAATGTTTCTTTTTAGCCTTTACAGACTTTGGTATTCCAGCGTCGATTGGGGGGCAATATAGGGTCATCGCCACTGAGCTTTATACCCAAATCTTAGGCGCGTCACCGTCATTCGAAAAAGGGGCAGTGGTTGCGTTATTTATGCTGGTGCCATCCATCCTAAGCATCGCCATACTATGGTACGTGGCACGCTTCAATGTGCGCTATGACTCAGTTGAAATGATTGATCTGCCCACCTCAAAAATCAAAGACCGTGTTTTGGCGGTGTTATCGAGTGTGATTTTAGCCTCACTGTTACTGGTATTCGCCGTGATATTCATTATCCCATGGATTAAGTCATGGCCTTATCAGATGGTCTTCACCACCGAGATTGTCAGCGAGGCTTTAGAGTCTGCCAATCTGATGCGGGTCTATAAAAACTCATTACTTGTGGCGGTATTAACGGCGGTGTTTGGCACCTTGATTACGTATTTTTCAGCCCTGTTATACGAGCGCTCAAGCCTGTTTAAACTGGGTAAATTCAGTATTGAAAGCTCAGCATTGGTAACCAATACGGTGCCTGGAATGGTCGTAGGTATTGCCTATTTGATGGTGTTTTCGGGGTCGGCGGTCGCCAATACTATTTTTATCATCGTGATTAGCAACATCATTCATTACTTTGCCACGCCTTATTTGATGAGTAAAAACGCACTGTCTAAAATGAATTTGGGCTGGGAGACGACGGCTGGTTTATTGGGTGACTCATGGTTTACATCATTACGCCGCATCGTCGTGCCCAATTCGTTTTTTACGCTGATTGAAGTCGCTTCATTCTATTTTATCAGCGCCATGGTGACGATTAGCGCGGTTATCTTTATTTCAGGTGCCAAAACCATGGTACTCACCACCAAGATAGTCGAGCTACAGCACTTTGCGCGCTTCGATGAGATTTTTATCTTGTCGCTGATGATATTGCTGACCAATATTGGCGCACTGATGTTGTTTGCTATTGTCCGTCATATTTATAGCAAAAGGCTCTCTGGTACAACGGCAATAAAAACCAAGAAAAAACCTAAGTCAATGGTGGTACCAACGTCTTCTTAGTCTTACCCATCGGTCAAGCGCATTGATAAGACTTATTTTCGTTTTATATTTTAAGCAACACCTTTTTCATTATTAAAACCTCAACAAATAATAGGGCAAATAATGTTTTTATTCAAAACGTTAGTGGCAAGTTTCGCGTGTGGAATCGTCTTAGCAGGTTGTAGTTCACCTGAGTCGGAAGGAGATGCTTCTAGCAATATCGAAGAAGTCGTCATTTATAGCAATGCCGACGAAGAAGCGGTCGAGGTCATCCAAGAGGTTTTAGACGAAGCAGGCTATGAAGGTCAGTATGTCTTTCAGTCTTTTGGGACAGGGGAGTTGGGTGGGCGTTTGCTGGCAGAAGGCGATAATACAGAGGCGGATATGGTGACGATGAGCTCGTTCTACTTAGAAAGCGCCCAAGCCAAGCATCCTATGTTTAAAGAATTGACCTTTGACGTTGACCCGCAAGTGGCGGTCCCCAATTACTATGCACCAATACTGGGCTTTACGGGCGCTATTATTTTAAACACAAAAGAGATGGCGGCGCAAAATCTGCCCAAACCAACCAGTGCCAAGGATTTATCAAATCCGATCTACAAAAATAAAATTGCGATGGTGGATCCTAATGGCTCATCGACAGGTTGGCTCTTTATTCAAGACGTCACCGCTACTTATGGAATGGGCGCTGAAGGGCAGAAAATTATGAACGATATCCGCACCAATGCGGGTCCAAACTTGGAGTTGTCAGGCTCAGGTCCGATCAAAAAAGTGATGGCAGGTGAGGTGCCGATTGGTTTTGGCTTGCGTCATCAAGCAATCGCAAACAAAGTACAAGGCTTGCCTATTGATTATGTTGACCCAAGCGAGGGAAATTATACGCTGACGGAATCGGTAGCCGTTATTGATAAAGGCGAGAACACCAATCCAAATGCGATAAAAATGGCTGAAATCATTGTTAAGAATGCGCGTCCAAAATTATTGACGATATACCCAAATGTGATTTATGACGGTGAAACAGTCGCTCCTGACAATCAAATCAAAAACAGTAAAACGTACGGCGAGCCACTGACGGCTGAGCTGTTAGATAAGCACAGAGCGTTTTTCCATGGACAAACTGAATTGTAAATGAATCTATAAAAACCGTGATGAGTAGTCATTGTTCAATTGCACTATTTCATCGGCTAGTGAAATCCTTAAAACAAGGATTGAGCCGCTAAAACATAAATTGCGTATCATTTGGAATCAATCATAAAGAAGAAAAAAGCTATGACAGGGACAAGTAAATTATCAGATAAACAGTATGATGTGGTCGTCGTTGGGGGCGGTATCGTTGGTCTTGCCAGCGCGTATGCTGCCGTAAAAAAAGGGCTGAAAGTGGCGCTGGTAGAGCGTGAAGCACAGAACAAAGATGCCTCGATTCGTAACTTTGGCTTTGTGACGGTTAGTGGTCAGCGTAGCGGTGAGCATTGGCAACGTGCCATGCACTCACGCAATATCTGGGCGGACATCGCGCCAAAAGCCGGTATCAAGGTTGAGCATACCGGTCTGCACATGCTGGTTCAGCGCCCTGAAGCGATGAGCGTTGCCGATGCGTTTTTGAAGACTGACATGGGCGAGTCCTGTCGCTTATTGAGCCAATCAGAAATACAGGAGCAGACGCCTTATCTTAGAACAGGGTTGGGCGTTTTATATAGCCCGCACGAGCTGAGAGTCGAGTCAAATACCGCGATTGGCAAATTTGCGGACTGGTTAGCACAAGTGCATGGCGTGGATTTTTATAACAAAACCACGGTTCAGGTGGTTGACTTGCCCACTGTTCATACCAGTCGAGGGACATTACATACGGCGCATTGTGTGATCTGTCCTGGGGCAGATTTACATGGCTTATATCCTGATACTTTAGCGCAGTCTGATGCCAAACTCTGTACCCTCAATATGATGCGCGTGATGCCAAGGCAAGCGTTCAAACTAAATGCTGCTGTCATGTCAGATCTGAGTTTTGCTCGTTATGATGGGTTTGCCCAGCTACCAGAAGCCCGTGCGCTTACCAGCTTACTTGATACCACCCAAGCTGCTGAGCGCAAGGCTGGCGTACATTTAATCGTTGTTCAATCAGCGGATGGCTCACTTATCATTGGTGACAGTCATAATTACTGTGATAAAGAGCTGCCCTTTAGAGACACTTATCAAGATAACTTAATCATCAACGAGTTCAAAAAAGTCATGGATATCGGTGAGGTAGACATCACTCAGCACTGGTTAGGGGTCTATCCAAGTGCCGACAATGTCGTGTTTAAAGCATCACCAGAAGCAGGCGTTGCCATCGGTACCATCACAAGCGGCACAGGCGCATCAACGGGATTTGCCTTTGGTGAAGAGTTAATTAATTTAGTATTGGAGTCAAAATAATGAATACAGATATTCATCGTATCAAAGCGCCATTCGACGCGATCAAACTGTGTGTCTTTGATATGGCAGGCACGACCGTCAATGAAAACAATTTGGTTTATAAGACCGTATGTGATGCGATCAATCACACCCTACAACAGGCTGGTCAAACAGACATTCAGGTTAATCTAGAGGTGTGTTTAGAGTTTGGGGCTGGCAAAGAAAAGCGACAAGCCATTAGCGATATACTCAATGAAGTATGCAAACATGACAATACCGCGGCCGCTGATAGTGAAAAATGGACGGATGCTGCCTTTGATAGGTTTAAATCAGCGTTGGCATCAGCCTATACCAAGGACACGGTAGCAACCTTCGATGGCATGCTAGACTTTTTCACTCAGTTAAAACAGTCGGGTAGAAAAGTCGTGCTAAATACGGGCTACGATATTCAGACAGCCAATAAAATATTAACCATTTTAGGATGGTCAGTGGGTCGTGATATTGATGCTTTGATTACAGCAGATGATGTGCACAATGGCCGTCCTGCACCAGATATGATTACCCTTGCTATGGACAAGTTTGGGATTGAGCATTCGCAACAGGTATTGAAAGCAGGGGACAGCGGCATTGATATCGAAGAAGGCAAAAATGCCCATTGTGGTCTATGTGTTGGGGTGCTGACTGGTGCTCAAACCCATGTGCAACTGGAAAAATATTCACCAGATATCGTGCTTGAGAAGCTCACGGATCTAGCGGCATTGATCTAGAGTATATCCTCAATTTAATTGAGGCGTCTATATGGGCTAAAAATGGCTAGATTAAGACATTGGGTACTTTAATGGCGCATTTTATAAGGAGAGAAATCATTACATGGTTTCTCTCCTTCTTCTTTTATAGAAGTAACAATAAACATAAGGACAGGCAGGCTTATCGATTTTCGAACAGCATAATATGTGGAATACTTGTCTTAAAACTTTAGCCCGCGCTACTGCTGCTCTAATGCTTTCAGACCTGCTTTGGCGATGTGTACATCTTCGCTGCCATGTGCGCCGCCCACCCCAATACCACCAACTACGATACCATCGATATAAATGGGCACGCCACCATCTAAGATAAGGATGTTTTCATCCAGATAGCGTAGGTCTTCAGGAATCGTGCCGTCTTTGATGCCTTTGGCGATGACCGCCGTTTCTCTTTTTTGTGAGTTTGCGGTATAGGCTTTTTTGTAACTGGCACGCACGGTATGCACGCCTGCGCGGTGATCTCTGAGCACTGCTAAGGTTTGTCCAGAGGCGTCAACGACGGTGACAGATACCATCAAATTGTTGTTTTTGGCTTCTAATGCGGCGGCATTCACCATGTTTTGTGCCATCTCGCCAGTCAATAATGGAATGGTTGCCATCTCTGCTCCTTGAGTTATTACGTTTGGTTTGATCACTTGTACTTGATACTGTGAGTGTGAGGTGTTGGCACACGCGGAGATGGACAACAGTGAAGTTGCAAGCGCGGCATAGATAACGAGTTCTTTCATAATCAGCCCTTTCATAATTAATCCTTGAGGTTGTTTTGAATATTGCATGACGTGACTCAATACGCCTGAATCAAAGCTTAGACAAGTTAATTGCCTGATGATAACTTGCTGGGGCAAACTTGATGGTGACAAACAGCATACCGATAAGGCTGATCAATAGCATCCACCAAACCGCCTTAAAACTGCCAGTCGACTCGCGAAGCACACCTGCGACATAAGGCGCGATGGCGGTAATAATAAAGCCAATGCCTTGGACAAATGCTGCCAGTGCCCCAGCGAGTTTGGGTTTGGACAAATGATCTAACGCGACGGTCAATGTCAATGAAAAGCAGGCACCAAGACCACAGCCAATCAAGGCAATCCATAAGATGAGCAAAGCTGTCGGCATGGTAATCAAACCTATAAATCCAGCGATTTGTATCCCTACGGCAAAAAACAACCAAGGTCGGCGGTCGAGGCGATGGGCGGATAACATTGGAATAACCAGCGCACCAATGACCTGAAAAATCGTCATGATACCGATCAGCTCGCCACTACTTTGCGCGCTCCAGCCCAAAGTCTGCGCATAGCTTGGCAACCATGCAATCATACAAGCATATCCAGCATTTGCCAGACCAAAATAACTTGCCAGCAGCCAAGCACGGCGATTGCCAAAAAAGTTGATTTTTACCCCGTCGTCTCGATTTTCCATCTGCTCGGAGGGGCGTCGCCACCACAGCACGAGGGCAAAAACTGGCACTATCAGCCAAATACCCAAACCAGATTGCCAACTGCCGTAATGTTGAGCGACCACGGGACTCAAGATAGCGGCAACCCCGCCACCAGTCATCAGTGCAGCAGAGTAAACGCCCATAGCAAGTGGTACACGCGCAGGATACCAACGCTTAACTACACCAGGTGCCATTGCTTGCACGATGGCGATACCCGTGCCGCCTACTAAGGCACTGGCTATCAGCGTCCCTCCAGTATCTAACCACAAGCGCCATAAACCCGCTAAGGCAATCGAAAACAGACCGCCTGTGATCCACGCGCTTTCACTAAATCGTCGCCCAATCCAAGGCAATAGTAGCGGAAATATACCCATACACAGCATCGGCAGCACCACCAATAAAGAGGCGGCTTGCAAACCCATACCTGTGCTTAGGCGAATTTCTGTTAGCAACGGACCAGTAGAAGTGATCGTTGGGCGCAGCGTCATCGCCAACCCAGCAATCACCAGCATAGGAAACAACAAGGTCAGTATCGACGAACGCGCCGTGGAGGAGATATGATCGGTACTCATGAATAATATAAAATCCATATTAAGAAAGGCAGTATCAAAAAATCACCGCCTGAGTCGCCAAAAAAGCCGACGTCACTATATGTCGAACGCCGACTTTTTCAATAAGTACTACTTTTACAAACCGCTGATAAAACTGCTATTTAAAGCGTCATTTAGAAAGGTTTGAACGGTAGGAATTTGCCATCTAAAGTAATCACTGCGCGGTCACCACCTTCAGGGTCAGCTGCTTTTTTGATATCCATTTTGAAATTAATGGCACTGATGATACCATCACCAAATTGCTCATGAACCAAGGCTTTTAGCGTGGTGCCATATACCTGCATCATCTCATAAAAACGGTAAATTGTCGGGTCAGTAGGAATCTCACTACCAACGCTGCCTCGTGATGGAATGCATTGTAGTAACGCGATGGCGTCCTCATCAAGTCCTAAAGTTTCACCAACTTTTTGGGCGGCATCAGCAGGTAGCGGATGCTGACCTAGCAAAGCGGCAGTGACAAAGACATCACTCAAGCCTGTTCCTGAAGCGATTTGCTCGAATGACAGATTCTTTGCCGCTTTGGCAGCAATGATGGTGTCAGTTAATGTTTGACGTGCGGTGTTGCTTACTTGAGACTGAATCATAATAATACCTTTTGAGGTTGGTGGTGGTTATTGGGTTAATAATGCTTATGAATTATTTGGGTTAATTGATTTTCTGATTATGCATATTCATTGATAATGACAGTTATGTAACGCTAAACGGCGACTGCCAGTGGCGCTAGCGGATAAGCGCGAACCTCAGTGTGCGTGGCCAATGAGACAAATTCATTGGTCACGCCATCTAAGGCATCGATGTCACCGGACTCGATATCGTAAACCCAGCCATGTAGTGCCAAACGATTTTCTCTTAGCGCCAAACGTATCGAAGGATGGGTTTTGATATTTTCGATTTGAGCGATGACATTTTCACGAACCATAGAGGCGACCCGCTCGCTATCACTGGCATGTTCACGGGCTTCATTGACCACCCGTGCTGAGTCAGCGTAGCGTAGCCAGCTGCCTACCGCTGGCATATGATCCATGCAGGTGCAGTTGGCAATCGCAGTCATCGCGCCGCAGTCTGAGTGCCCGCAAATCACCACATCCGTGACTTTTAAAGCGGTAATAGCATACTCAACTGAGGCCGATACACCACCAGGCTCAGGACCATAAGAAGGCACAATGTTGCCTGCATTTCGAATCACAAACAGACCACCGGGTTCGTGTTGAGTAACAAGCTCGGGCACTAAGCGGCTGTCTGAACAAGAAATAAACAGTGTGCGCGGGTTTTGTTTGGTCGCCAAATTTTTGAATAAATCGGCGCGCTTAGGATAGGCGTCACTGTGAAATTTTAGAAAACCTTCAATAATATCTTTCATCGCGTTGGTCTCTGTGTAGTTGACGAAAGGAATGATACGCCGCTATCGTTATAAGGTAAAATATCAGTATATTATGATATCGATAATAATTACTTATGACTAAACCTTGAGCAATCCCTAATCCACACGAGATGACCCATGATTCTTCGGCACATTAAGTATTTCTTGGCAGTGGCAGAGTACCAAAGCTTTACCCAAGCAGCAGCGTCTTTGTACGTCTCACAGCCAGCGTTATCGCAGCAGATTAAGCAGTTGGAAGAGGGTCTAGGCGCGACTTTGTTTGATCGCTCTGGTCGCCGTGTCACATTGACCGATGCCGGTGACGTCTATGCGCGCTATGCCCATAGAGCCTTGCAGGATTTGGAGGAAGGACGGCGCGCCATTCACGATGTGCAGGATCTCAGTCGCGGTGCGTTGCGGATTGCGATTACGCCTACTTTTACCACGTATTTGCTTGGACCTTTAATCAAAGCGTTTCATACTCGTTATCCGAGTCTCACGCTAAGCGTGCAGGAAATATCACAGGAGCAGATGGAAAAGCAAATACTCGATGATGAGTTTGATGTGGGTATTGCTTTTGAAGATGTGCAGTCTGCCGATATCGATACACAAACCTTGCTGATAGAGACGCTTGCACTGGTTGTTAGTAAACATAACCCTCTTGCTAAGCAAATGGCGATTGACTTGCCAACGCTACACGCGCAGTCACTGGTATTGCTGAGCCGCGAATTTGCCACGCGCGAACAGATTGAGCATTACTGTCGCCAGCATGACATTGCGCCAAACGTACTGATGGAGGCAAACTCGCTCAGCGCAGTGATCGAAATGGTTCGCCATACCCAACTGACCACCTTATTACCTTCCAACATCGCTCATAATTATGATGAGCTGGTGGCGATTACCTTAGCGCCGTCTTTGCTCCAGCGTACGGCGGTATTACTACAACGAAAAGGTGCGTATCAGAGCGCTGCTACCAAGGCGTTTGTTGCGTTGGCACATGAGGTCTGCTCAAGCACGGTTGAATCCAATGTACTATTTTTTAGGTAGAATAAACTCAAAAAACGAACGGTCACGATGAGACAGGCAAAAGGTCAATGACGCAAACCTTAATTCACTACTTTTTTCATTTCGGCATGCCTTTAATCGTGGCTTATGTGTTTTTCCGCAATGATTACAAAAGGGTTTATCTGATACTGCTCGCCACTATGTTGGTTGATTTGGATCATCTGCTAGCAACGCCTATTTTCTCGCCCAATCGCTGTAGTATTAACTTTCACCCGCTGCACAGTTATTATGCAATGGCAGTATATGTGGCTATGTTAGTGCTGCCTAAACCATATAGAGTCACAGGTTTGGGCTTACTGTTGCATATGATGACGGATCTGAATGACTGTGTTATGACGTATGCCCAAATCCCCCAAGCGTTGGATGATGCGCCAGCTCGTGAGCTGGTCATATGGCTAGCAAATAGGTTTAAGTAGTATTTTTAACTTTTCATCGCATGCTCATTAATCCCGTATTTATTATGGGCACACTATATTTTCTAAAGAATCGTATTATTTACTGAGGATTTAGTTCTGCGCTAAGCCTAAATTCAGTATTCAGACAATAAATATAGACAAAAAAAGCCTCACTATTAATAAGTGAGGCTTTTTTATTGAGTGGCTAGTTTAGCACTCTATACGACAATAATTATTTAGCAACCGCTTTAAAATTCGCTACTTGGTTCGCATTGGTAATGGTCAAGACAGGCACGTTATTGGCATTTTTGCTCATGCTATATTTACCATTTACGGTTGCTAGTGCGGCACTATCAAAGCTGGCTTGTGGGGCAGGGCAAGCCATTCTTGTGCTTCTTACTGGACCTAAGGTTACCTCGCCATTTGCTACCTTATATTCAGCACTCATATTGTTACAAGTATTCATCAAAGTAACGATATTGCTTCCATTCGCGGTCATAAAATTGAGGGTTAATGGTTCGGCTGGATTAAAGAATAATGGAATAATGGTCTCGCCCTTGGTGTTTTTGGCATCCACGAGTTGCCAATGATAGGCTTGCAAGGCATCCGAGGTAATAGGCTGGGTAACGGATGCACTTGGCGTAGATGTGGTTTGACAACCTGCTGCCAATGTTCCCACTGCTAAAACGCTTACCATCATTACCTTGGTCATATTTTTCATATAAAGTCCTTTATTGCTTCAATTATTATATAGAGACATTTATCTCAAAATTATTGTGCTCGCTGCCCCAATAACTGACATGAGACGCTAGCAGATGCAGGCATTATTACAAAGTAATAATAGCGATACAAGCGCCAGTAACCATTCAAATACCAAGTTGTTTTTATGTTGATAAATCTTTAGCACGGCTCATTGCTATTAGGCGACCACGTCATTACGTTGAGATAGCAGATGGTTTGCTGGAATAGGAAACACATTGTCATAAATCCAGTTATAAACAAAAGCATGTACCAAGTAAAAAGTAGCCATTGTAATATCCATGAGAAAGGCTTGCCAAAGGCTGATGCCTAAGTGCCACGCAATTATTGGTAGGAATAATAACAGCAAACCACCTTCAAATAAAAAGGCATGCAACATCCGTAGTGGAACCGTCTTATGTACATTGCCACGTAGCTTCAGCATACTGTGGTCAAATAACAGGTTATAAAAATAGTTCCACAACGTCGCGATAATCGAAGCAGCCACGGCGATAAGACCTATCGACTGAATATCAAAGCCAAATAACCAGCTTGCCAACGGTACAAATATAATTAAACCTATTATCTCAAAACCCAAAGTATGACGAATACGATCTTTCACGGTGCGCATGAAGCTTCCTAGTTGAATCAGTTATTTTCGCGCCTATTGTATCTGTTAAACTATTATAACCAAGTTAGAACCTATAGGATTTTTAGATAGATGAGCCTTTCATTAGAGCAACTGCAAGCCTTTGTCGCCACGGTAGAGACCGGTTCTTTCTCAGCCGCCGCCCGTTATCTAGGCAAGGCGCAGTCTGCTATTAGCACGGCGGTGTCAAATTTAGAAATTGATTTGGACAACAGCTTATTTGTCCGCAGTGGACGCTATCCAGTCCTAACGCCAGCTGGAGAGCGCTTACTGGTAGAGGCGCGAGTGATACTAGAGCGTTGTGAGCATTTTCGCGGGGTGGCCAAAAGTCTGGGCGAAGGAGTAGAGAGCCGATTGGTACTGGCGGTTGATGAGCTGTATCCCGAAGCAACGTTGGGCGGCTTGATGGAAGAGTTTTCACGCCGATTTCCTAGTGTGGAGCTGGAACTATTGTTTCCGCTGATGGAAGATGTCAGCCGCTTGGTGTTAGAAGATCGCGCCGATTTAGGCATTATGTGGCGTCAAGAGATACTACCTTCAGCGCTGAATTTTCATGGGCTTGGTTGGGTGTCGATGAAAATGGTGTGCGCGCCGAACCATGAGCTAGCTCGTCAGCCAGTGGGATGGGAGGAGTTGAAACGCTATCGGCAATTGATGGTGGCAACACGTAACCATAGCGAAGAAAAAGCACGGTTGCGAATAGCATCTGATGTCTGGTGGGTTGAGAGCCAGTGGGTTATCGTTGAGCTGGTACAGCGCAATCTAGGCTGGGCATTCGTGCCTGAACATGTGGTAGCCAGTGCCTTGGATAATGGTTTTTTAGTCGAGCCAATATTGGACTTTAACGATCATGATTGGCCAGTGGCTTTAGAAATTGTATGGCACAAGCAGCGTCCTTTAGGTAAAGCAGCTGCTTGGTTGAAGTCGGCTGCGATTGCGCTAAATAAGTAATATTGAGCAGTTAATAATAGTGAGTTTTAAAGGGTCGTCCATTTATTACGGGTGTACTGTCTATAAAATTTATAATGTTGTCGATAGATTTTAATAGGCTATAAGTTTGAGTAGGTTATAAATTTAGACGGTTTTTAATATAAGCGCTTTAGTGGTCAAGTTATACTATGCTTCAATCCAAATTATGTTTTTAACTTAAGTATTCGATACCGCTGAGCGACAGCAGTTGTCGCCCACTTTAATTAGACGCTTTATCTTTCTCAATTCTTATATTATAGTTACTGAGTTAGGACGTAATTCAGTCAGGAAAACAGCAACATAGAGTTAACCCTCGAGGCGCAACGCTTCACCCTATAACTTCGCTATTGCTGTTAACTATCAACACTCTGGTTGGCATTAATCATTATTTTTCTAATCAACTAAACCCAAGCTACTCATAAATTATAGCTGTCATATCGATGATGGCACAGATTTCATATTGTTAAAAATAAGTTTAAATAACTTCTAAAATCATCAGTGAAACACTCATTTTACTTTTTAACGTTGCTCTAAAAGTGGCGGACACGCTCGGCTGACTTAAATTTGCTCTGAGAATCACCCAAAATTAAAAATACTACAAGCTACTGATATTCAAAATAAATTAAAAAATGAGGACCATACTATGACGAACACAACTAACACTTTTGAGCAAAAACGTATCGATAATTTAAATTGGTCAGGGGTGTCAGGACTTTCTGAATTAATTCAAAATGATTTACAGACTAAGCAAAAGACGCCGCTGTTTTATCTGCATAACGAGTCTATCAATAACTATGAAGATGATATCTACTTTGTGAATAATAGCGATGAGACATTGAGCTTTGTTGCTCCTTATGAGCTGATGAAGAGAGATTCAGATTGCTCTGAGGTAGTGGTTGCTGCCGAACCAAGTGAACGTGATATATCCCTCACTTATACCGATGTTTTGCCCAAGCAAGGCGTGTGAACCGCCCCGACTTTATCGGAGGCTTATTTACTTGAGTCAGGCAGCAACACCTGACAGGATTAAATTATCATAATACTGCTTTTCAAACTCAAAAGGTGACACATAACCAATCGT